>JAZURG010000040.1:0-9731 GCA_045606145.1 Faecousia sp. | reverse complement strand
CTTATGGGTGCCAAGCTCCCGGCCGTTGCAGTAGACAGTTGCCACATGGTTAGCGCCCTGCAGCTCGATATACTGCTTCATACCCTTGGTGGGATTGGGCAGGTCGATCTGGTAGGTGCCGATGCCGCGCCAGTAGTCAGCGCCGCCGTCCTGGCCGTCCAGAGCGTTCCAGGTGTGGGGCAGATCCACATGGGCAAAGGCCTCTCCGAACTTGGCAAACTGTGCAGAGGACAAAAGTGTTTTGATGCGCATAAATTGGCTCCTTTCAAAATTAGGCATGAATGATCATGCGATACTTCGTAAACACGGAGAAATGGGGTTTTTCTGCCCCCACCATCCCCTATTCTGTATCATTTTAACAAAAGATTTTTCGTTTTGCAACTGCCAATCCAGCGGATTTACTATACAATTCTGGTGGAATTGTCAATACATCAGGGCAAAACCACAGCATCCGCAAACTCTCCGGAAGCAAGTAATTACCTGCAGTCTCTCTTGTGGAGAAATGAGAATTGGAAAAGCCCATGCACCACCGTGACTTTTGGATATGGCTTTCCAATTCATTCCATAGCGTAACCCAAAAAGTTCCCCTCAAAACTGGGTTTTGTTTCTGCCTAACCCCGTTTTTATGTCTGTGCAACTGTCAGTTGCTTAATTTCCAAGCGGGCTTGGTGGACTTTTGAGGGGGCGGATGCTATACTGGTGATACCAAACTCACAAGGGGGTATCGCTATGAGTTTAGGCGAAAGAATCTGTAAACACCGTGTGGAAAAAAACCTGTCCCAGGTTGATCTGGCAGATGCCCTGGATGTGTCCCGGCAGTCAATTTCAAAATGGGAAACAAACGCATCTGTTCCGGAACTGGATAAGCTGATCAAGCTCAGTGAGATTTTTGGCATTTCTCTGGATGAACTCATAACCGGAAAGGAAACAGCAGAACAGCCTGCTCCGGCGCCTCAAACAGAACTGCCGGTCGAACCGCAGGTGATCTATATTGAGAAACCGATCAGGCCCGGTTTTACTGCGGCTCAGATCCTGGGTGTTGTTTTATTAGCAGGCGCGGTGTTGGCAATGGTGTTGTTTGCCTGCTTTGGTCAGCGACGGGACATGGCAGATGTTTTCATGCTTTGTCTGCCTGTGGCATTGTGGGGCGTTATTTGCCTAGTGACAAAGCGTCCCCTTCTTTGGAGCGGCTGGTGTGGCAGTGTCATCTGGTGGATCTATATGTTCGTGTTGGCCTACAAGTGGGAAGAGGCTACGATCATGCTGATCGTTGGAATTGCGCTAGTGGCTGCCTCTCTTGGCTATACGATCTACCTGCATAAGAAAGAACGCATCCATATCCCCGCCTGGGGCTGGGCTGCGCTGACCCTTGTGCTGGCTACCGCGGCTCTGCTGCTGGCCGTCAACCTGATCCCACCTGCTGCCTGCGCAGTCACGCGTCCTTCCGAGGTCATCATCTATCCGGTGTCGAAACCGTGAGGGATTTGCAATTAATCAGTGATTAGAGGCGACTTGCATATATAAGATTGTCGTGCTATACTAGAAAAAACGAACACTTCGGAGGGAGCAGGCATGACAATTCACTACGAAACACTTCAGAATGTACCACCGCCAGTTTTGGCAGCCCATGGTAATTCTCCGCTTACTGAGTCTGCGGAACCGGGAATCGAGGCGCTTCCCAAGAACAAAACATATTCCATTCTCTTTATCGGAAACAGCTATACAAAAAGAAATAGTATGCCAACAGAAATTTTTGCACCCATGGCAAAAGTCGCTGGCTATGATGTAGAAGTTACGGCAATTCTCAACGGCGGGCATACGCTTCTTGGATTTGCAGACCCTAACGACACATATGGTGCACAGGTTGCGGAAAAGCTTTCTCCCGAGAACTACGGAAAGTATGATTATGTTGTCATTCAGGAGCAGAGCCTGCGCCCTGTTACCGATACCGGTAAATTCTATGATGGTGTGCGTGCGCTTGTAAAAAAGATTCGGGCCGTAGGTGCCGCCCCTGTGCTGTATTCTCACTGGGGCAGAAAGACAGGCTCTCCTGACCTGATCAACCTAAAGCTGACAAATGAGAGTATGACCTGGAAAGTGGCAGCCGCTGGCGAAGCGATTGGTCATGAACTTGATATGCCTGTGGCTTATGTGGGCCTGGCGTTCTTTGACATATACACCAACAAGCCGCAAATCGAGCTTTATGACGAGGATCTTTATCATCCTGTCTATAACGGCAGCTATCTCGCAGCGGCGACGATATTGGCAAAAATCTTTGGTGCGGATCCCACTACCACCTACTACGCAGGCGATTTGGTTGATGCATCTGCAATCACAGAGCTTCCAATGGCGGCGAAGAATGCAGTGTTTAACACGCCCGAAATACCTGCAGCGTATAAGACCGCTTCCGAGGGCATAACCAGCGAATAAACAGTCGCGGCATTTGCCAATCAACCGTTGTTGTTTTTTGATATCTTGAGGTTCCTACCCCAAAAAGAGCAGAAATGGCTAAGCTGTTTCTGCTCTATTATGTATGCCGGTAATGATAGGCCATGTATCCCCTAACATGCACTGGCAAAGATGCCCCAATTGTTTAACCCAATAGAAGCTGTATGACATTTGCAACTAATAGTTGCGGAATAGTTGGTAGCTAAAAAGCCTTCCCATTGATATGATGTATCCGGAGGTGATTGTTATGACACTCGGGAAAAGAATAAGTGAGTTGAGAAATGAACGAAAGTATTCTCAGGAATATCTGGCAGAATGTATGCATGTCAGCCGACAAGCTGTATCAAAATGGGAAAACGATGTAAGTAGTCCTGACACCAACAATCTTATTCAGTTGGCAGAGCTTTTCGGCGTATGAATTGATAGACTACCTGGATTATTACAACAACAAGCGTATCAAGGCAAAACTGAAGGGCTTGCCGCCCGCTTTACACAGACAGCAAGCCCTTTCGGCTGCTTAAACAATTTTTACTTTAAAATATTGTCTAACTCTTTGGGGTCACTTCATTTTCAGCGGTATCCTCATGGTGATTATTTTCTTTTATACTTGTCCATTTCAAGCAGAATACGGTACAGGTGCTCTTGCTCCTCTTTCGTTTTAGCGGAAAGAAACTCGTAACACTCAAGGGGGATATCTTTATTTCCGTCTTCCTGACCGCCCAACTTTTCAAAGAGCTTTGACAGAGAAAGATTCAATGCGGTTGCGATCTTATCAATGCTCTCAAGTGTTGCGTTTTTCTCGCCTCGCTCAAGCTGACCGATATAAGTAGGGTGACACCCGGACAACTCTGCAAGCTTTTCCTGGCTCAATCCCTGTCGAGTTCTATAGTTTCTGATTCGTTGACCTACTGATTTTGCAATTTCGCTCATAGTCTCATCCACCCTTTTCTGACCATCCATATATAGTCTATAAATATTCAAACAATTTCACCACAGACTATTGATATTGTTTGCGGCTTGTGATATACTATAAGTCCTTATATTGTATTTTCTTGTGCTTATAGTATTTGGGCAAGGTGAGCGCAAGCCGTGTCAAGCTCAAGACTGTTTCTTATATGACCGCTATACACACACCGTACATGAGAAGGGCTGCGACCGGTCTGCTATATGCGTAAGGAACCAGCCCGATTCCCGCAAGGGGTTTGAGAGGATAGCCGAGTCATTAAGAAATCCCACCGGACATTGGTTTGTTCGGTGGGCATTTTTGCATAAGAGGGCTTATTGTATGAACGTATTTACTGTATCTTTCTTCGGGCATCGGATAATCGACAATCCCTTTCCGCTGGAACAGAAACTGGAGGATCTGATCCGAGAGCTATTGCGTAGCAAAGAGTATGTGGAATTTCTGGTCGGGCGCGATGGCGAGTTCGATCAAATTGTTTCTTCAAGCGTTCGAAGGTGCAAACGGTCCGTTCGCAATGATAATAGCGCGCTGGTACTGGTTCTGCCTTACGCCACAGCCGAGTACCTGAATAACGAGCAATCGTTCCATGATTATTATGATGAAATTGAGATCTGTGCTGAAGCTGCAGAGGGCCATTTCAAGTCAGCTCACCAAAATAGAAACCGATCTATGGTTGATCGTTCAGACTTAGTTGTTTTTTGCGTCGAGCACTCCTCCGGCGGAGCATATCAAACCATGCAATATGCGAAGAAAGTAAATGCCAATATCGTCAATTTCAAAGAGGGTTGAATATGAGCAAAAAGAAAGTTTTACTGATAGCTTTTGCATTTGTCATCGTTGCGGTTGGGATTGTTTCTGCGGTGGTTTCTCAGAAGCAGAAGGAAATGGACCCGCAGGAGTTTTTGCAGCGCTTTGAAAAAGCTGCTGAAGAAGTCCTGGGCGAAGATATCCAGCGTGTATCGCAGACGGAGCTTGTTGCAACCCTCACTTACAGTCACGAAACCGACAAGGACAACAACATCTATTATAGAGTTCTGAAAACCACCTATTTTGAAGCCGGTGATCCTTCCTCGGTTACGGGGCTGAACACGGAGGCTCTGAATGTTCTATTCCCGGTTGATATGATGGATAGCTGCGAAGAAATGATAATTCAAGACTGGTACGGTGCGCTCTACAAAAAGGATGATACGGCTTACCTCTGCTTCACATATGACCCAGAGGTTACTTATGTTCTGGAGTACACCCCGAGCAAAATGTCTGATGCTAACATAATCAAAATGGCCGAGAGCGTAGAGCCTATAGAGGAAGAATAAGGAAAGACCACGGCTACGACTCTCAAGTGTGTTGTGCCGTGGTGTTTGCTTCTCTTGGTCGTGTATATCATATAGATTCATGACCGTTTTATTCAAAGCCTATGAATGATTCTTAATTTTTGCAGTCGGTACGATTTTGGAGCAGAGAATATAAGCTTGTTCTAAATGGCTTATTCGCATTGTCTACACACTTTTTTTGACAAAAAGCGCCTCGGCATATTGAAAAACGCTATATCCATGCTATAATAAATGCAAACTAATGTTAAAAGGAGGAATATGATGCCTTTTAGTTCCGAAGTGAAAAAAATCAGATTGTCATCTTTTTTGAATCAGGCAGAGTTTGCAAAAACTATTGGTGTTTCCTTCACTACTGTTAATCGGTGGGAGAATGGCAAGGCGCAGCCAAACATTAAGGCAATGAAAGCGCTAAAAGCATTTTGTGTGGAGCATGGGTATCCATACGAACTGTTGGAGAAATGCTGGCATGAAATAATGATAGAAAATGTAGAGCCTTAATCGCTTAAAGTACTCCAGCATAGGTTTAATTGACAGATAGGTTTTTCTTTCTGGGAAAGGAGCTGGTTCTACCATGATTAGTAAAGAACTGAAGAAAATGAGTAGGCGTGAGCTCATGGACATTATCTATCAGATGAAGAAGAACGAGCAGCAGATGCAGGATGAAATTGCTTCTTTGCAGGAGGCACTTCAAGATAAACGGCTTCGCCTATCTGTAGCGGGCTCTGTTGCGGAAGCAGCTGCATCTATTACGAATGTTTTTTCTGCTGCACAAATGACAGCAGACCTGTATCTGCAGGAAATTGCCTGTATGAAAGAGGAAACCGAAAGAGAATGTGCAGCAAGAATTGAAGAAGCTAACCGAGCTGTTGAAAAAATAATGTCAGATGGAAAAAAACAGTTTGCGGAATTGGAGTTGCTCTATCAGGCTGAATATAGAAAATGGCAGCAACTACATAAGGCGGTAAAAACCTTGGAAAATCCGGAAACACAAAAATAAAACGAGGTTTTAAGCATGGCAAGGAAACCGAAAAAACGAATAACTATACCATCTTTAGAAGAAATACAGAAAGAGCGGAAACGAATTCGTAAAAGCGATTATTATCGTCAATCACTACGCAGTACAGTTTCAGTTCTTGTTGTCGTAGCTGCTGTTGCGGTTTTGATAGCAACTTTATTTCTGCCAATCCTACAAATCTCTGGAGATAGTATGTCTCCGACATTGGAGCACGACGAAATTGTAGTTCTTCTTAAAACGAAAGATTTTGATCGGGGTGATCTGGTCGGTTTCTATTATCAAGGCAAAATTTTGCTTAAACGCGTTATTGCCCTTCCCGAGGATGAAGTTGCTATTGATGCCGATGGAAATGTATATGTTAACGGCGAATTGTTAGAGGAACCGTATGTGACAGATAAGGGCTTGGGAGACTGCGATCTGGAATTTCCCTACAAGGTGCCTGGAACGGGATACTTTGTCTTGGGAGATCAACGATCTAACTCTGTAGATAGCAGAAACTCCGTGATAGGAGCAATTTCTCAAGAAGACATTATAGGAAAAGTTTTTGTCAGAGTTTGGCCGCTCTCTGAAATTGGATTTGTTTACTAAAAAGCATCTTATGTTTGATGAAAGGAGGGAGAGTTGTGCAGAACGCTTTGGATGTCAGCCTAAAAAATCTAAAGTGGTTCAGAATCAGAAAAAAACGAATGACTGCAACGCTGCTGTTGCTCTCCCTCGTGGTTACATTAAATGTTTTCTGGTTTCTGAGGCAACCAGGATTGACATTGGCCGGTGACGCATCCTGCGGCATTGTGGAGCACACCCATGATGAGACATGCGGTACGCGGGTCTGCATTTGCACCATCCCGGAAGGACCGCACAGCCATGAGGATGCCTGTTATACAACAAATTGGATAGAAGCGCAGGAAACGCTGCAGCTTGTATGTGACATTACGGAAGATCCTCATATACACAGCGACAGCTGTTATGCAACCGTTACAAAAGAGAGTAAAGAAAATCGTCTGATCTGTGATAATCAGGACGAGGGACATTTGCATGATGAAGCCTGCTATGAAATCGTGGTGACTGATACTTGGGAAGAAACCGAGCTTATCTGCAATCTGGTTTCGGAACCCCATCGGCATGTGGAAAGCTGCTATGCAATGACCCGGATCGAAGCGCACGAAGAACAGGTTTTGTCCTGCGGACTTTTGGAAGAAGGCCATATACACAGCGATGCGTGTTATGAATGGAACATTACCTGCGAACGGGAAGAACATGTCCACAGTATAGACTGCTACTCCGATGACACGGCAGACGTAGAAACAATATTGGATTGGCAGGAAATGTTTGCAGATTATCCTTACACAGGGAATCTTCGCGAAGACTTGGTGGGTATTGCGAAAACACAGGTAGGTTATTCCGAAAGCACGCTTAATTTTGAAGTCGGTAGTGATGGTATCCGCCGTGGTTATACCCGCTATGGTGCATGGTACGGCACACCGTACAGAGATTGGTCTGCCATGTTTGTTTCCTTCTGCCTGCATTATGCTGGTGCCGATCCGGAAGAAACGCCCGGAAATACCGGTGCCTCTGCCATGGCAACGCTTTGGGAACGCCTCGATAAATATGTCCCGGCGGGCGACTATCTCCCGCTCGGCGGTGATTTGGTGTTCTTCAGTAATAACACCGTTGGTATTGTTTCGGAAGTGCAAAATGCAACGTTCCGTGTGATTCGGGGCGATATGGACGATGCGGTATCAGCTGACCTGCTAACGCTAACAGACGAGTCAATTGTTGGTTGGGGATTAACAGTAGGTACGACTGATAACGCGGAAGAGCCCTCAGAACCGACAGAAGCACCTTTGATAGAAACCACGGAAGAGGAAAAACCGCCTCCGGCTGCTCCCGAAATAACGCAGCAGGATTTGCTGGACATCTCGGAAGGCCCCGCTTTCTTTATTTTTGCAAGTGGACAAATACCGGCTGAGATGCAGCGATATTCTCTCCAAAATTCCAGAACGATTACGGATTTGCTGCCTTATCTGGAAGCGAACGGCGGCAACTATTTCTTTACACTGCTGGACTTCAACAATGTAGAACTGCCTAAAGACGAAAATGGAAACTACATTGCCACGGCAGGTACCGGCTATAAACTGACACTTACCTTTACCAGCCCGGAAGGTTTTCTGCCGGGAACCTACCAGTACCAAATTCCTAACGGATTGATGGTGGATGGCGGCGAAGGTACATTCATTCTGAAGGATGGAACAGAAGTCGGTAGTTGGGTCGTTACGGATACGGGACTGATTACACTCGTATTCAATGAACATATGAACAGCCGCACGGATATTACCATCAGCGCAACCTTGGGAATCCACTTCCCGGAGCAGGAAGAGCCTATTGACTTCGATGGACTTATATCCGTTAAGGTTGAAAAGCCGCCACCCCAGAGCTATCCCACAATTCTCAACAAATGGGGTTCACAAAGCACCACTGACCCCACAAAGATCAAATGGCAGCTGAACATTACAGGCCAGGCCGACTCCCAGATCATCGGAAATATAATCACCGACCAGGTATATCACGGTGAATGGAGCAAGCCCCACCACTACACTGCCTCTGATATAGCCGGTGGGCTCACCATTGGCGCTTCCGATCCTGACGGCGGCTGGCATAACTGGAGGGTTTCCGCCGACGATCCCCATCTTATATGGGACGAAACGGGCTGGAGCTACAAAATGCCCCAAACTGTTTTCTGCGACTATTGCGGCGAGATAGAACTGGGCAACGATGGCTGGATATACTACATTGAGTATACCTCCACCCCCGACCGACTCTCTGCTCCCGGCACCTATGGCTATGAGAACATAGCCCGTATTGACGGACAGGAAAAATGGGGCTGGGTCAACTTCACACACGGCGAAGCCGATGCCGAAATAAACAAAAACGGTACCTTCGTATCGGACGGCTCAGGCGGCCGCTTCCTATGGGAAGTTCAAGTTGTTATACCGGGCAGAGGCGAAGGCGAAAAGGCAAAATATTCCTGGTTCTTCATGGATGAAATGAAGCTGCTGGACGAAAACGGCGTTTCCATAGGCCCTGTATACAACGATATAGGACTTTCCCGCGTTACCGCCACTTATAACGGCACCACCATTGATGTTCCGAGACTTCAGGATGCTACGGACGCAGATATGTTCGCATGGGAAAATGCATGGACATCCGATGACGGACATACCAGAACCATAAACATTCTTTCACGATGCCAATGCACCCACGACAGCTGCTTCTGGGACTATTCAAACAACAGCTGCGGAGAATACTGGTATCAGGATGATGCGGGCAACTGGCTGTCCACACAGGAATTCTGCCAATGCTGGACGGAAACCCAAACCGTTGTGTTCAACTTCATCTACGAAACCAACGATACGGAACTCATACAGCAATACGGCATACTGAGACATAAGCTCAATAACAGCGCCCAGCTTTACTATATGCCCGACGGTGGAAATTCCAACCGCGTTGACACAGATGATGCAACAGTGGAAATTCCCAATCTCTTTGAGAAGCAGCTCACCCATGACTATGACGGTTATACCGCAAATTATCGGGTAACTGTGAACGAAGCGAAGATAAACCTCACAAACGGCTCGCCCCTCACCATACACGACGTTATGTCCGACACGCTGGCATACATAAGCGGCTCCCTTGTGATCACCGCCGAGGATGCTGCCGGAAACACCTACACCTTGCAGCAGGGCGCGGACTTCACCGTTGCATACGACGGTACCGGCAATCAGACGGATGACCACGGCAAGGAAGTCCATGTTCTGGATATCGTGATCCTGCATCCCCAGCCGGTCATGTATACGTTGGACTATGATGCGACGCTCATCTTCCCCGAACATGTTGCTGAAGGAATTCGCTACAGCAACTCTGCCACCATCACTCTTTGGGGCGAGGACATCAAAGACACCACCGTTGAAAAGGT
>JAZURG010000039.1:0-5365 GCA_045606145.1 Faecousia sp. | reverse complement strand
GCACAGCGTATATGAAGTGGTGTTACTTTCTTGTCGCCGAACAAGAAAGTAACCAAAGAAGTCGGCATAAGGGAGGAACTGAGTTCATTGCTCCCGCATTCAAAGCCGTCCCTCCCCTATGTACCCCTCCCGCGCGCACTTACGATGGTGCGGCATAGGTCTTCTGTTGTACTTGGGTTTATGGCAGTGGGAAAGGATACAAAACCCAAGGAGATGGAAACAGAAGTGCAGTATGTTATGTACTGAACATAGGTTGTAAGGTATATGCTTCCAGGTTTCGGGAACCTTTATATTTTCGAAAAACGATTGGCACACCGGTATGCGCACCGGCATGGTAATGACATAGTTTTTTGACAGTCTCAAAAGAGCGCAGCCGGTTTCGGCTGCGCTCTTTGTGCGCTGTTGCGTATCAGTTGTAGGGAACCAGCTCCACGGTATAGCCTGCTTCCCGGAGTGTAAACACCAGGCCGTCCTCTGCCAGCAGGTGGGCAAGACCCACAGCGTAGAATACGGTGTCACCGCTTTCCAGATACTCCTTCGCCACTTCCAGCATGCCGGCATTGCGGTCGATCTCCATGGACTTGACGTACTCCTGATAGAGCTTTTCAAGCTCTGTGTTGATGGACTCCATATTGTCACGGATGTACTGGATAGTTTCCAGATCGTCTTCGGTCATGTCTTCTGTTTCTTCCAGGTCCTCTTCCTTAAAGGCCCAGGGCTCCCGCTTTAATTCTTCGATCAGAGCCGCTTCATCACCGGAACACCAAAGCTCATACAGCTCCTGAGTGCCTTCCCAGTTGCTCTTGCCGTGGGAGTAGGCATTGCTGTAAAGCATGAATTCCTGCAGGTTATCGGAATAAACGGACGTCATTTCTATCTGGAACATGACGGATTCCACTTCCCACAGGGGAATATTGTTTTCTTCTGCCAGCTTTTCCAGACGGCTTTCCACACCCTTTTCACTGAGCAGGCTGCGTCCTTGCCGTAAGTAGTAATTATCAATGGCATTGCCCCACAAATATGCCTTCTGGTATTCGGAATTATAGAAGTAGTTGCCGGTGGCCTTCATGGCCTTAACGGCATTTTCGTGGAGATCTTCTGTAACAATGTGGTCGGCAATGGTGCCGTCGCTGTAGAAATAGAGGGCGGAAACCTGATCCTGCAGGTCCTCATCATCCTCTAATAATTCTTCAAATCCCTTCGTATCGCATTCTATGGCCAGGGCATCGGAGGAAAGAAGCGCGTCGTAGATCTCCTGAGGCAGGAACGCGGTGCGGTTATCGCCTACATGAATGGTGCCGAAGAGCCACATTTCCTGTCCGTCCTGTCCGGTAACATGGTAGAAAAGGGGCGTGGGTTTGTTTTCCGGCTCTTCGTCGGGACTAGTCTCCTCGTAAATCGCTTCATGAGCGGTGAGACTTGCCAGATCGTAGGATTGGTCGTACTGCTCAACCAGCAAACAATCATAGCCTTCAATGGTGTGGCAGCCTTCATAGAGATAGCCGCAGGCGGTGGGAAGCATGGTGTATGTATCCAGTGCCAGATAATACTCCAATTGATTGGTCTTGTAGGCACTGGACGCGCTTTGCAGTACATTGGCACGGCCAAAATAGGTTTTGCAGAATTCCTCGCACAAGTAAAGCGCCATATCCTCTGTACAGGTATACTCCACCAGCAGCAGGCTGCCCAGATTGGTGATCTCGGCATCGGAAAGATAAGCGGTTTCAAAGAAAGGCTTGGTCAGAGTGTCTGTGGTATAGCTTTCTACCACATCCGCGGTGATGGTGTCAAGGGGCTGCGGGTTGCCGCCGTCCTGGGAAACGGTGAATTTACCGTCGATGAATTTTTCATCCATTTCCAGCGTTTCATCGCCGTCAGCAGAGTACATGTAGACATTGGATTCCAGACGGTAATCGGTGCCGGACTGTGTCACAAAGGCATTGACATCAGCGGTATTATTCACTGCAAGGCCGGCAGCCTGGGATTGGATGCTGTTAAATACCGATGTGGTGAACTGTTCGGTCTGCAGCAGATAGCCGTAGGCATGATTTAAAAGCCAAATGCCGTCGATGTCTTTCACGGTTGTGTAGCTGGCGAGGTTGGTGGGCAGCGACACCGGATCACCGGGATTGCGGTAAGTCACTGTGTAGGTGGTGACGTATTGTGCAGGGCCGTAGGTGTACTCTACACCGTAATTACACTGGGTCAGCTTGCCGGTTTCATCCAGCAAAGCGGTGGCTTCCACATTAACGGGAACGGCGTCTTCGCCTGCCAGCCACGCTTCGATGGCGGTGGCTTCGCTGAAGACAACCGTGCGGCCGTCATCACTCAAAGTCAACGTGTACAGGCTGGGATCAAACAGCTGCAGGGAAGGGTAACGGGAAAGATAATCTTCCGTTTCCGTCTCGGCAGTGAAATGCTGACCGTCCAGCATCTGATAGATTGCGCCGTCACTGAAATACTCTGTACGGGTGTATTTATAATCGCCGTAGTCAGTGGTTTCTTCAGCTTTGGACAGGAATGTTTCCGTGCCAAGATTCCAGAACTGGATAGTTTGCAGGCTGTCGCCTGTGAAGGTTTGTCCGGCTACGGTCATGGTTTGCGTGGTTTTGACTTCCATGCCCACGTTGGAACCCAATGCGGTTACCGCGTCTGTGTAAATATCAGCAGGATCCGGAGGCGCGGTGGTAACCGGCTGTGTGGTCTCCGGGATGGATGGCTGTGTGCCGGCAACAGGCGTGTTGTCACAGGCTGTAATGCACAGCAGAAGGCACATTACGAATAGAAGGATGGAAAAACGAATTCGGTACTTCATGGTCAGGCTCCTTTCTGTTGTTCTTCCGATTTTAAGATACCAGAAAATGTAATTGCCGTCAAGAAAAAATACTATTCGCAATAGACAAATGTGGAAAGTTATAAGAAAAATCGTAAAGTCCATTGAAAACTGTCGAAGGATTTGGTAAAATTACAAAAACAAGGAGGGGATACTATGGCAAAGAAAAAATGGGGAGACCGCCCCGACGGTGTTTGGCTGAAGGACCTGCCGGCGATGAATCAGTTTATGACGACACTGATGCCCAATAGAGCAGATAATGAGGCTTTTGTCAGTGTGGATATTGACATGGCACCGCTGGAAGCTTATCTGGAGAAGAAAAACGAAGGCCTGGACAAGAGCCACCGGTATACATTCTTCCATGTGATCAGCGCTGCCATTGGCAAAGCGTTCATCCTGCGCCCTAAAATGAACCGTTTTATCTGTAATCACAGAATCTACCAGCGCAACAAGGTTACGGTTGCCTTTACCGTGAAAAAGCAGTTTGACGATCATTCCGAAGAGGGATTGGCCTTCTTTGAATATAAGCCGGAGGATACCATCGATACATACCATGCCAAAATCATGAAGGCCATTCACGTGGCCCGCCATGAGACCGATACCTCCACCGGCGCGATGGATATGCTGTCGAAGCTGCCCCATTTTCTGGTGGTGTGGATCACGAAGTTTGTATTGTGGCTGGATAAGCATGGCTGGGCGCCCCAGGCATTGATCGGTACCGACCCCAATCACGCTTCTGTATTCCTTTCCAATCTGGGCTCTATCGGCCTGGAATGCGGCTATCATCATCTGGTCAACTGGGGAACCAATTCCTGCTTTGTTGTTCTGGGTAAGAAGTGCTGGAAGAAGGAATATGACGCATCCGGCGAGGGCCGCTGCCGTGAGGTGGTGCCGCTGGGTATCACATTGGATGAGCGCATCGCCGACGGCTATTATTATTCCGGTACTGTGGCGCTGGTAAAGGAGCTGCTGGAGCATCCGGAAATGCTGGAGCTGCGCGCGGATACCCCTGTGGAATATGCGATCAAACGATAATTCGAAGAGCGGCAGATGTATAGTCTGCCGCTTTTTTGCGGAAGATGGAAACAGTTGACTTTTTCTTTGGGACATGCTAAAATTTTCTTCACTGAATCTTTGCTGGTTCTTGATGAAAACTACTAAGGAGAATGCAAAATGCTTGTTTCTGTTCTGCTGTTTGCTGTGGGACTGGTGCTGCTGATCAAGGGCGGCGACTGGTTCGTTGACGGCGCTACCGGTATCGCAAAGCGCTTCAATCTGCCTGATATCGTGGTGGGCGCTACCGTTGTTTCCATCGGTACTACACTGCCTGAGGTCATGGTTTCCACCACAGGCGCGCTGGCCGGTTCCGGTGCGATGGCTTACGGCAATGCTATTGGTTCCATTATTTGCAATACCGCTTTGATCGCCGCTATTTCCATTGCGGTGAATCCCGGCCCCGTCAATGTCAAGTCCATGAAGACCCCCGCTATTTTCTTCTTCTGCTCCGCCGCATTGTACTGCCTGGCGGCTTACCTTCTGGGTGAGTTCCCCCAGTGGATGGGCTTCGTAATGCTGGCGATCTTTGTGTGCTACATGCTGCTGACCGTCCGTAACGGCCTGAAGAACCCCGATGCCGTTGCTGAGGAAGAGGAAGAAGAATCTGCCGGTGTACCCTGGGCAGGCATTATCCTCATTGGTGCAGTGGCTTTACTGATCGCTCTGAGCGGCAGCTTTTTTGAAAAAATACCGGTTTTGTTTGCCGCTGTTATGGCTGCTATCACCGTGGGTTTCCTGCTCTTTGGCAGCAAGGTCTTTAAGGTAAGTGAGACAGACCGCAAGCTGTGGATGGAGTTGATCCTGTTGGTAGCCGGTGCCGGTATCATTGCTGTCGGCGCTGACCTGCTGGTCGAGCACGGTCAGGTGATCGCACTGGAGCTGGGCGTTCCCGAGACCGTTGTCGCGCTGCTGTTTGTGGCGCTGGGTACTTCTTTGCCGGAGCTGGTCACCACCATTACCTCTTTGAGAAAGGGCCGCGCGTCCCTGGGTGTGGGCAATGTTATCGGTGCAAACGTATTCAATCTGGTGCTGGTCTCCGGTGTTGCCGTGTCCCTGGCTCCCTTCGCCGTGCCCGCTGAGAATACACTGCTGGATACCGGCTTGAATCTGTCTTTGGTGTTCGATATTCCCGTCATGCTGATCGTCATGTCTTTGATGATCTTCCCTGCGCTGGCAAAGAAAAAGCTGGGCCGCTGGCAGGGTATTGTACTGCTGGGCATCTATGCCGCCTTCTGCGTGCTGCAGTTCGTTCTGTAATTGCTTAAGAGGTCTCTTCGGAGACCTCTTTTTTCTTGACAAAGGATTTTTTCGGAGATATAATGTGTCACGGAAACGGGCTTGTAGCGCAGCTGGGAGCGCACCACATTCGCATTGTGGGGGTCGGGAGTTCGAATCTCCTCAAGTCCACCATGAAAAGAAACCATTGCGCGGTAATGGTTTCTTTTTTTATGAATGGGCAGGAGATTTGAAATAATA
>JAZURG010000038.1:0-2564 GCA_045606145.1 Faecousia sp. | reverse complement strand
GGGACTATCCGTGGTTGAGCCTAAATCGGCGGTTACGGTTACTTTATTATCATAAGTCTGACCTAAAAGGGGCAGCACAATGTATGCCTTACCATTTTCAACCTTGGGTACATAACCATCCTGATAGGTCTTATCCATGCCGTCGTATAGGTTCCAACTATCGATGTACAACGGATTTGCAATGCTTGTAGGAGTTTCTTCGGGCTGAGTAGCAGGGGTAGATGGTTCCGTTGCTTCCGTTGCTTCTGTTGCTTCTGTGGCTTCGGTAGCTTCTGTGGCTTCGGTAGCTTCTGTGGATTCCGTAGCCTGCGTAGCTTCAGTAGCTTCCGTTGTTTCGGTTACTATAGTAGTCGGATCGGATGTGGCTTCCGGGGAAGTGGGGGGGGTTTCCTCTGCAAACACAGTTACCGGCATACAGAGCATAAGTAATGCAAGTATCAATGTGAATAATCTTCTCATTCTAACGGTCCTCCCGAATCATTGTCATAATACCCGCATCCATCTCGCATACCGTATCGCAGAGTTCATCAATATCTCCTTGGTTGTGGCTGGCCAGCAGGATTGTTTTTCCTTCGTTTTTTAGTCCTTTTATGAGTTTTCGCATCTCCGCTACACTGTGCTTGTCCAGGCCGTTCATAGGTTCATCCAGGATCAGCAGGGATGGGTTTTCCATGATCGCCTGGGCAATGCCCAATCGCTGACGCATACCGAGGGAGTATTTTCCCACGGGAGTTTTGCTTTGCGGGTCCAGTCCCACCCGGCGAATAGAATCCGCAATGTCCGCAAGGCCGATTTTCTTGTTGAGTGATGCCAGTATCTCCAGATTCTTCACACCTGTGATATTGGGCAGAAATCCCGGTGTTTCGATGATAATGCCAAGATCAGATGGGAAGTCCACATCTTTGCCTACCCGCTTTCCGTTGACCAGAACCATTCCCTCGGTCGGCAGGAGGAAACCGCAGATACACTTCATCAGCACGGTCTTACCGCTGCCGTTGTTGCCTACGATGCCGTGGATCTTTCCCGCTTCAAAGTCACGGGATACGCCTTTTAGGACACGGACTTGACCAAAATCCTTACATACATTCCGAACGCTGATGGCTATATTTTCATTTCCCATATTTAGCCCTCCGTTCCAACAAAATTGAAGTTATAGTTTCGGATCGCCCGTAGTGACAGGAAAAAGCAAAGGACGATGAGCGATCCGAAGATCAGATAGGTATGCCACAGTCGGGGTAAGGTATCATAACCAAAATTGTGCATATGGTAAGTGGCATGGTTCAAGGGTGACAGCCAGCCCACTGCAACATTGGCTTTATACATCAGATCTGTGGGAAGCCGAAAGATTGCCCTGATGGTTTCCGGGTTGAGCAGAAATCCATACAAGCTAAAGGCGAACACTCCGATCACACCGCCAAGCTGTCCTTTCTTCAGATTGAACAGCAGCATGATGAACACCATGAGCAGGGAGTACAACAGCATTAATCGGAAGATGGTGAACATACAGGCATAGGGAGTGGTCATTTCCAGGGTCTTAACAAAAGCCGGTAGTGCAACAGACTGTCCGGCACCGGAATAACTGAGGATCGCAGCAGTTTCACTCCACATATTTCCTACAAAACTCTGTGTCATGCAGACCAGGGATGTGGAAGCAAGAATGAAGCACAGATAGATAGAAGTAGCTGCGATGATGTATACGGCCTGTCCCGCTACCCATGTCTTGCGGTTTATACGCATGAGGTAGAACGGTGTTCCGCTTGATATGAAGGGCATATCCGCAAACAGGAGAAGGAGCAGCAACGAGGACAGCAGGATTGAATTTGCGTCACCGAAAGTCCAAACAAATGCTTCCACGATCTGCATTGTGGTTCCATATTCTCTGGCAAACTGAACTGTTTTGTCGGACAGCAGAAAGCAAAGAATGAAGGCAAGGCAGAATGTAATGATGATCCGCGGATTCTTGTGCCATTGTCTGAAATTGTAAGCGGTAACCGATAGGGTCTGTTTGATCCACTTCATATCTGCGATAACCTCCTTTGCGCTGCGATCCCGAATGCCAAACATACAATGATCGTAAGCTCCAAAAGCAGTAATACGATACCGAAGCTGCCCCACATCCATTCTTTGGTAGGTGCAGTCCATTCCTTGGGATAAAGTACATAGAGTGCATCAAAATACCGTTCGTAGAGAATGATCAACACATAGTAAAGAACAAAGGGGGATGCGTAAGCCATGTATTTACTGCTCGTCAGTGTGGCAAAGGTCAGGCCCACGCAAGACCAGAACGCACCGGAACAGAAAAATAACATTACATTCTCCATCAGCTCTGCGAAATACGAGGGAGCTTTTACATCCTTGGGGAGCGGTGCTTCCATTGGCAAAAAAACCAATGCGGAGATCACATAGGAAACAAGAATGCCCAGGGCCAGCACCAAACCGCCGGAAACAGCACAGGCAACACATCTGCTTGTGAGATAGTTCAATCGGGTAGTGCGGGGCAAATATGCCTTTATGTATCCGCTTTTCACATCATCCACGAAGGATGCGGTAAAAGGGAGCGCTGC
>JAZURG010000037.1:0-3578 GCA_045606145.1 Faecousia sp. | reverse complement strand
GAGTGCTTCCAGAGCCAGATAGACATGGACGGCAATATTGATCGGATCGATGGAATTATGGGGGTAGGCACCGTGAGCACCCTTGCCGTGAACCGTGATCTTAAAGCCATCCACAGAAGCCATGAAGGTACCGGTGGCATTATACATATAAATGCCGGTGGGCATTCTGCCGGAGGTGACATGATAGGCAAGCGCAGCATCGGGGGCAGGATTTTCCAGAATGCCGTTTTCGATCATGTCCTTTGCGCCCTCGAAAGTCTCTTCCGCAGGCTGGAACATAAACTTGACAGTACCTTCCAGGTTTTCTTCATTTTCCTTCAGCATCTTGGCGGCTGTCAGCAGCATGGCAACATGGAAGTCATGGCCGCAGGTGTGTGCTTCGGTGCCGGTGGGACAGGCAAAATCCAGACCGCTCTCTTCTGCCATAGGCAGCGCATCCATATCAGCCCGGAGAAGGATGCACTTGCCGCCTTTGCCAACGGTGGCCGTGACACCATGACCGCAGGGCTTGGCGTCAATCCCCAGTTTTTTCAGTTCCGTCAGCACATATTCCTGACCTTTGGGCATATTCAGACCCACTTCGGCATTGGTATGGAACCAGCGGCGGTGTGCGACGGTCTCCGCTTTCAGTGCCAATGCTCTTTCATAATAGTTCATAAGCAGCATCCTTTCGTTGTTCCTGTAACAGATAATTATGGTATATTTATGGAATACTACATTCAGTATATCAGCAATGGAAATAATCGTCAACATCACTTCCGAAATTCTACGATAAATCAAAAAACCGAAACAGGTCTTTGTGAAAAATCAACAATCGCATATGCAGCAAAAAACGCTTCCACAGAAAATGGAAGCGTTTTTTGAATTTAGGGAATATGAACATCAAAATCCAGCGCATAAATCTGGATCGGGCGGCCCCGGGAATGGCTGGTCTGGGTATAAACCGGTTTTGCTGCACCGCCCTTGCACAGGTTGAGCATGATGCGGTTTGCATTGCGTACGGTGGTATCCATCTGTCTGGCCAGCTCCTGGGTCGTGATCTTATCCGAGCCGGTGCTTCGCATGATGGAGATCAGCTTTTGAATCGTCATAGCAGAAAGATTACATTGTTTTGCGATCTTGCCCACATCCGGTAAAGACAGGGGAGAAATGACCATCCGCTTTTCGGAATTCAGCGGCCCGATCAATGTGCCGTTGCTGTCAACCAAAAAAGACTTTCCAACGATTTTTGCTTCCTTGGATGCAACCTGAACATTGTTCATGGCGTGGGAGATCGTGGTGCCGACACCGTATCCCACTGCTACGGAAAAATCCAGAGAATCCTCCAGATGTGATGAGATCTGGCAGTTTTGAAATTCATTTGTGAGAAAACGAAGGATCTGCATGGATGTGATCAATGTACAGCAGCTTTGGGTTTTCTGCAAAACACAATCAATCAAATTTTCATGAATGTATTGCTGCAGACAATCGTGCAGCCGCTGCATCTGCTCCGGATACTCCGCCGTGCTGTGACGGGGAAATGCCTGAATGATGGCGGGATGATTCTCATGGAGATGATTCAGCTCGATTCTTATCAGCGCATCGTTGACCAGCCTTTTCAGATGGCCGTCCGAAATAAAGGGGCAGCGGAATGGGATACCACGTTCCTGAAGCGCCGGAACGATACTGGCATAAAGGCACAGCACCATATCGATGCTCTTTTGATCCCAGAGAGAGATGATCCGATCCAGGATGATCTGCTCCAGACTGCTACCGTCCCGGCCTGCAGCAGATTCGGTCAGCTTTTTGTTCCGGCCGATGATGGGCGCCATGCTGTCAAGCTTCAGAAAATCCACAACGGAATATCCGCAGTCCAGAGGAACCAAAAAGTCCACGGCGATCCGCCGAAAATCCAGATTCTGCGTTTCAATGGCCATCCTCAGGATATCCCGGTGGAGGGCATCCGAGTCGACCTGATAGGCAACAACCTGCTTCTGGTTTTTGGGGTATTTCATATCGATCCTGTGCTTGGCGCTGGTGCCGGTCACGAATACCGCATCGTAAGCATCCGCGTACTGATCATACACCTGCGTGATATGGTCGAAATTATCGTAGGCAATCACTTTTGTCCCGCAGCCCAAATTCAACCGGCTCAGTGCATTGACGGTAGGCTGGAAGAAATAGTGGTTGGTAAGAAACAGTAACTTTACCTGCATGAGACCACCCCCATGGCATTATACCGAATAGTGTTCTAAAATTCAATAGAGTATTCCGAAAAATATCGGATTGCTTAGATTTGACTGTGCTTTTTTGTAGCAAATAACGAAATGCCATTATGCCTGTTGAAAAAGATTTTGAGCTCGTTGACAAAGCAGAAAAAATCATATATTTTTATATATGACGTATTCTATAAATATTCCATAAATATATCTTCCGTCATAATGACGAAAGATATGCTGCGGAGTGTGGAAGGTGCGTAAATTTTACAGGTAGAAAGGAAAAAAAGTATGGCAACCATCAAAGACATAATTAACAGCCCGCTGCTGCTGGCACTGGTCATCGGCGGCCTGGCATACATCACCCTGTTTGCTGTGGTGTACCTGCTGAAGGCAAGAAAGCGCGCCCTGGAGTTGGGTATCACCAAGCAGGAGATCGCGGATGTGATCAAATCCTCTCTGATCTTCTCCATCGTCCCCTCCCTGTCCATCGTGATCGGTCTGGTGGCGCTGGCAGCCTCTCTGGGCACGATCTGGGCCTGGTGGAGACTCTCCGTCATCGGTTCCCTTTCCTTCGAGAGCCAGATCGCCAGTTCTCTGGCAGCTGCGCTGCAGTATTCCTCCACCACGGAGATGGTGGCAAATGCCTCCGGCCGTGAATTTGGCGTCATTATGATCCTGATGAGTGTGGGCATGCTCTCCGGCTTCCTGATTCTGATCCCCATGGGCAAAAAGCTGATGACCTCCGTGGATAATTCCAAGCAGGGCAATGGCTGGAGCCAGGTTCTCTCTGGCTGCTTCATGCTGACGCTGCTGGCTGTTTACGTTCCCATCCTGCTGATCTCCGATACGATTCAGGCACTGGTCATGATCACCGGCCTGATCGTTGCAATCGTTCTGGGCATCGTGGCAAAGAAACCCGGCTGGGGCTGGATGAACAACTTCATCATGGCAGGCTCCATGATCCTCGGCATGGTATCCTCCCTGCTGTGGACCGCTATTTTCTAAGAAAAGGAGGATCATACAATGAGCAAGAAGAACAATCCTATTACTCTGGATCCCTTCCAGGCATGGTGTCACCGCTGGGGCCGTGTCGGCACAGTGATCGCGCTGGTCTACATGGTTGCGCTGCCCTTTATCGTTCTGACTGTCTATGACTGTGTCCCTACCATGGGTGAAGTATTTAATGTTGCCACCTTCGGCATTCTGGCGATCTACATCCCTGTTGGATTCTCTGAAGCCTTGTCCTACACCCCCCTGATGGGCGCATCCTCCTACCTTGGCTTCATCACCGGCAATATTATGAACCTGAAGCTGCCCTGCGCCGTGAACGCCCTGAAACTCACCGGCAAGCAGCCCAACACCCCCGAGGGTGATGTGGTT
>JAZURG010000036.1:0-7399 GCA_045606145.1 Faecousia sp. | reverse complement strand
TCCCCAGCCGGTCATGTATACGTTGGACTATGATGCGACGCTCATCTTCCCCGAACATGTTGCTGAAGGAATTCGCTACAGCAACTCTGCCACCATCACTCTTTGGGGCGAGGACATCAAAGACACCACCGTTGAAAAGGTCTACGCAGACATCAACATTGCAGCCAAAAGCTACAAGGTGAGAATGTTCAAGACCTCCGCACAGACCGGTGAGCCCCTTGGCGGGGCTACCTTCGGCCTGTATAACGAACAGGGCGGTCTGATCACCACCGAGGTGACCGATGCCAACGGCGAGCTTCTCTTCCAGACGAGTATCGTCGAGGGTATCATTCTCCGGGAGCATATTCCTTACTACATGCAGGAGCTGAAAGCTCCACCGGGATATCAGCTGGATGACACAAAGCACTGGTTCTGCTTCTGTGATAATACCGGCGACTCTTGTGAGATTTGTGATGAAGTCCTGGCGGGTCTGGATGCCATCCGCATTCCCTTTGAGCAGATCGGCAAAGTGAATGTAACCAACCAGATTATGCACTACGATCTGCCCGCAACCGGCGGTTCCGGTGTTTATCCCTTGATACTTGTGAGTGTGCTGTTTATCATCACACCGCTTGTATATAGATTCGTTCTAAGGCGCAAGCGAGAACGGAGGGGCGTAGGATAAGCTTCCCTTACTTCGGCGAACATGCGCCGTAGGATGAATCTTCTGAAAAGCAAATCAAAAAGGATATCCCCAAAAAAGAAATATAGAAAGGATACGCAATTATGAAAAAGTTTGTTTCTATTCTTTTGGCAATGGTAATGATTTTTAGCCTGAGCATCACTGCATTCGCAGCAGAGGACACAACACTGACCATCGAAGACTCTGACGGAAGAACCTATAATGGTTATCAGTTGCTGGAACTGACCACCAGCCTGAAGACCGGTGAGCATCATACTGCTCACGATGGTGACCACACCAGCGACTGCTACAACTATGCATACACTGTGAACGCAAAGTATCGTGCTATTTTCCAGGCAGAAGTTTTCGCCAATGGTGGTAACTATCTGTGGGAAGGCGGCGCCAAACCTGCTACCGCTGACGGCATTACCGACGATCAGATCCTGAAGTACCTGTCCAACCAGACCAGCGACAACGGCGATACCTATCACACCATGCGTCAGGTTGCCGATCGTCTGTACCGCGCAATCACGGCTGCTGGCATCGTTGCTGATGAAACCGGTCTGACCGGTAGTAATGACAGTATTGCTCAGGGTTACTGGATGATCGCTGATGTGACCGATTTGGACGGCAACGAAGCGAACTCTCTGGTTATGGTTGATACCAAGGGTCAGGATGCCCTCACCATCACCCCCAAGACTGCCCTGCCTACCGTTGAAAAGAAGGTTAAGGATATCGAGGACAGCGAGGACGATAACATTCTCGATAATGCATGGCATGACACCGCTGACCATGACATCGGCGATGCTGTTCCTTTCAAGCTGACCGGCACTCTGCCCAGCAATGCTGCATACTATACTTCCTTTACTATGGTGTTCCACGATACCCTATCTGAGGGTCTGACTCTCGACGCAGCTTCCGTCAAGGTCTTTATGTACGACACTAAGCACAAGGCAGATGTGGATACTGACCTGAATGACGGTAAGGATGTTACCGACAAATTCACTGTCACCACCAGCGGTCTGACCGATGGCTGTACTTTTGAAGTTGGTTGTGAGAATGTCTTTTCCATCGAAGGCGTTACCAAGGATACCGCTTTTGTGGTTTACTATGAAGCCGAGCTGAACGAAAATGCTGTGATCGGCGCAACCGGCAACCCCAACAAAGTTTATCTGGAATTCTCCAACAATCCCTACGGCGAGGGTACCGGCAACACCGAGAAGGATGAGGTTGTTGTGTACACTTATCAGCTGGTTATCAACAAGACCGATTCCCACGGTCACGCACTGAAGGGTGCAGGTTTTACCCTGTACAAGAAGAATCTGGACGGTGTGTACAATGCTGTTAGCAGCGAACTGAAAGGCGATGATATGACCACCTTTACCTGGTCCGGCCTGGATGACGGCGACTACAAGCTGGAGGAAACCACTGTTCCCGAAGGCTATAACAAGATGTCCGACATTCTGTTCTCTATCTCCGCTGTACATAACGAAACGCTCGAATCTCTGGACGGCGGCGTGATGGGTACCGGCGTTGTGGACACGGGTGCCATTACCAAGGATATCGTCAACAACACCGGTACTGTTTTGCCCGAAACCGGTGCGCAGGGAACCATTATGCTGATTGGTTTCAGCGCCATGCTGGTTATGGTCGCAGCAGTCTTCATGATCACCCGCAAGAAGATGTCCATCTATGAGGACTGATTCTTAAAAACAGTATCGTAAAGATTACTCTAAAATAAAAGTAGCGGCGGATGGTTTTCGCCATCCGCCGCTATCTTCTTTAAGGCGGTGAACAGATACTTATGAAAAAAAGCAAAATAGGAATCCTTCTGGTTCTGATGCTGTTCGTAGGCGTCTGTGGACTGCTTTATCCATCAGTGAGCCAATACTGGAATTCCAAAACACAAACCCGTGCGGTAGAAAATTATCAGGAGATTCTGAATTCCCTCAAGCAAGAGGACTACGAGGTGTTTTTTCAAGAGGCAGATCGATACAATGTCGAATTAAGTGAATTGAAAAATCCGCTGCTGAATTATCGCCAGTTAGATGGATATAATGAAATTCTTAATATCAATGGAAATGGTATCATGGGATATGTGTCTATTCCGAAGCTCGGCGTGGAAATCCCAATATACCATGGAATTTCTGCCGAGGTATTGAATGTTGCTTGCGGACATTTGGAAGGCACATCTCTTCCCGTCGGTGGCGAAAATACCCACTGTGTTTTGTCAGCACACCGTGGCCTTCCTCATGCAAAGCTATTTACTGATCTTGACAAACTTGAAGTGGGCGACACTTTTACGCTGACAGTATTGAACCGCACACTTACTTATCAAGTGGATCAAATCAAAGTAGTTCGCCCTGATGAAATTGATGATGTTCAACTTGTTGCAGGAAAAGATCTCTGCACGTTGCTGACCTGCACACCTTACGGAATCAATTCTCACAGGCTTTTGGTCAGAGGAACGCGCATTGAAAATGCAGCACCGGTTTTGTATGTCACATCTAATGCATACCGGATTGATTCGCTGGTGGCAACACCTGTTGTGGCGGCACCCATCCTGCTGATTCTGCTGATTGTTTTGATGGTAAAATATCGGGATACGGGAAGCAAACCGCTGATCTCAAAGGAGGAGGAAGAATGGCTAAAAGAAGAATGGGGATAATTGCAGTCATGCTTTGCTTTTGCCTTTGCCTAATGCCCTGTACAGCTCTTGCCGCTTCTACAAATGAAGCGAAAGAGGCAATTATCACCGACCGTGAATGTAGTTTAACAGTTTCCTATCGTTACGACGGAAATGCATTTAGCGACCAATCGGTGAAGCTATACATGATTGCAGAGGCGTCAGAAAATGCTCTATATACCCTTGTTCCATCCTTTGCGGAATCCGGCCTCATTTTGAATGGAGTCCAAACCACTGGTGAGTGGAATGTTATTCGTTCAACATTAGAATCCTATATCCTTGCCAATAATGTTGCGCCTATGCAAATGGATATGACAGACGAAACCGGAGAAGTCTGCTTTGTTGGATTGAGACCGGGACTATATTTGACATCGTGTGTGTGTGCGACACAAGGCGTGGTGACTTGTTCTTTTGATTCTGCATTAGTTGCTTTGCCCGGACTCGATGCAAACGGATACTGGCAATATCAGATTTCGGTAGCAGCCAAACCGGAGTATATTCCTCCATCCGAACCAGATGAAGACATTCCATATAAGGTTCTGAAACTTTGGAAAGGTGACGAGGATTTCCAAGATCGCCCGGTGAATATTGAAGTTGAGATTTTTCGTGATGGAATTCTTGTTGAAACCATAATTCTTTCTGAAGAAAACCACTGGTCTTACAGCTGGAGCGCCAAAGAAGATGGTGCAAAGTGGAATGTAGTAGAACGAAATATCCC
The DNA here is from genome assembly GCA_045606145.1 of Faecousia sp. Taxonomy (GTDB): domain Bacteria; phylum Bacillota; class Clostridia; order Oscillospirales; family Oscillospiraceae; genus Faecousia. Next base: position 3,334 of record JAZURG010000036.1, on the reverse strand, counting down.
CGAAGGTTATGCAATGACGCTTGAGGAGCGTGGTACAACTTTTGTGTTGACAAACTCCTTTAGTCCTGATGATCCTGAACCGCCACCAGTAGTTCCTCCACAAACAGGAGATACTTCTAATATTCTTCTTTATGCCGTGCTTATGTTTGTGTCCGGAGTCACACTTGTTATTTTAGGGATTATAGGAAAGAGACATCGCCATGAAGAAACAGAGTAACCGCATTGTCAAACAAGCTTGCGTTTTTGTTGGATTCTTTCTGATTGTTATCGCAGTGCTCTTGCCGTTCCTGTGGCAATGGGGAGTTAATTCCTCGGTGCAAAAAATGGAAGATTGTGTTCGCGCTATTCGTGATTTAATTCCCGAACCTCAAAGTGCTGTTCCGGAAGAACGGAGAGACAACACAATGTCGGTACTTTCTTTAGACGGAACGGATTATGTTGGCATCTTAGAAATTCCTCGCTATGAATCTACCCTTCCGGTTTGCGCGGATTGGGGAGGAGTATCTAAACATCCCTGTCGTTTTAGCGGAAGCATCTATGATAGAACAATGCAAATTGGTGGAACATCTCAGAATGGACAGTTTGATTTTTACCGCGAGATATCTGCAGGGGACATTGTTTGCTTCACGGATATGGAAGGAAATCGTTACTCGTATACAGTAACAGATATTCGTTATGAAAAACATGCAGATCAAACCGCACTCCAGCGTAAAGAAGCTTCGTTGATATTATTCATCAAAAACATTTATGCGTTTGAGTATATAGTTATCTTCTGTACCCCCGCAGATTAGCAACAATGGAGGTTTGTCAAAGATGAACAGGTCCGCAAGGAAAATCATTATGATCGTAGCCGCGTCTGTTTTTGTGTTTTCAAGTGCCATGGTTTTGAAGGATTATCTGCAAATGAAAGCTGCTGCTGAATTCTCAGAGTCAATCTCCGAAATGGTAGTTGATTTACCAACGGAAGAGAATGATTATGAAATGATCTATAACGACATCACTGACGAAAGCGAGACTGTTCAATCCGAGGGCTCTAAAGATATTACAGAGGAAAAATCCGAAGATGCTCCGATTCAGGTGGACTTTAACCTACTTGGCAATCAAAACCAGGATATTGTAGCTTGGCTCTATTGTCCTGATATCGCCGGTTTTATCCTTTTTCAGAGCGAAGTCAACGCCATATTTTCTTGCGATACGCTCAAAGTCCTTGATGTTCTTGTCGGTGATCTCAATGTTTGAGACACCTTGGTTTTGCCCGACAAGCTGCTTCACACTCTGTTTTCCACAGGGCTTTACAGGCCCTTCGCGGGCTTTTTCCTTGCGGTAGGCAAGGTACTTTGCGATAGCAGATTTGAGCACATTTGCAGACATCTTGGTTGTGTTGATGGCCAGCGTGACTGTTCTCTGTTCAACTTCTTCCTGCAATAGACCAACCTCCTTCCGTGAGAAAATGATGAGCTAAAGAGTGTGGCACACTAAGGCGGAACCACCAGCCGTCTCAGATAGAATTTCAAGTGGATCTGCTCCTTTCTCGGCATAGATTAGCCCCCGTGGTTATTCACGGGGGCTGCCGTACAAGTCATATCTATATTTAATTGCCTTGGATTTGCCTGCACAGGTATGCCCACTACTGGATTTACCTGCGTGGGATTTTCCAATGTAGGTGTATCCGATGTGGGTTTGCGGGGTACAGCGTACACTTTATAGACAGTTCCACGGAGCTTTCCGTGCTCGTCACGGGTTCGCCTGCGCTCGATATATCCAGCCCGTTCAAGCTCTCGTATGCCCGATCTCATGGAGTCGATACCATCGGTGTTGAGATACGCAAGTCCTCGGAGGGTATAGTCCCAACCTTCGGGAAGAGAAAACATCTGAGACAAAATACCCTTTGCCTTGATTGACAGCATTCTATCTCTTTGGTGGTAGTTGGGCATGATGGTATATCCCTTGACCTGCTCGATATCAAACCGATCCACAACGACCATCCTCACTTTTAAGGCTGAGCACAGACAAGCCATAGCGATAGATCAGCATGGCGTTAATCACCAGATGGAAAGACTCGGTATTCACAAGCTCGGGATCTGCAAGCTCATCAACGCCGACCTCTGCAGTACCGGTGTACAGGCTCTTTGCAATTTTGTAGAGTGCGTAATGCTCCGGTGGGATGCCCTTGAGATTGGCAAGATCGAAGTTGATTTCTCGCCGGTTAAAGCAGTCCAGAAAGCGCAGGAACAGGCTGTGATCGGCAGTAAGAAGAAACAGGGCCGAGTAGTATTCGTTGGTGTTACGGCTCTTGTAGAAGCCGAGAATGGCATCTGCCTGCTGAAATCTGCGGAAGTGTTTATCGTCTTTCCAGAAAGACTTGTCGTAGAATGTCAGAACCAGTCGAATACGCCTCAACAGGGGAGAACGACTGGAAAAGGACTCGTTGACAGCATCGTGATAGCTGATAACCCCGGCCTCGATTCTCTCGTTCAGCCAAGGGCATTTGATGGCTCGGCAGCGTCCGTGATGGAACTCCGTGCAATACCGGCAGTCCACATCCTCCGCTGTGTACTTGTAATCTCGAATATGCATGTTGTCCTCCTTTTTTGGGCATGAAAAAAGCCAGGCATGATTTGTGTTCATGTCTGGCTTTCGATAGGTTCAGTTTAACGCTGCTGATCGCGCTGTCGCTTCTGTTGGCGCATCCAACTTTCAAGCAGCTTGAGAATGGTTTCTTCCATTCTCTGCGGTGTGTAGGAACGAGGAAGTATTTGCGGATTTTCTCCATAGGGAGCGTCAGATTCCAGTTCTCCGGCTTTTTCTGCTCCAACATGATACCGAGGATGGTATCGTCGTTGAGCTTTCCTTCGCCCGATAAGCGCCTCATACGCTGCGCCTGTGAGAACGATGGTGTTGCCTGTTCGCTGTCGATGGTCTCGATCAGCAGGCGTTGTTCATCGGGCTTGAGATACGAAATCTCGACCGCGGGTGTCATGCCGATTTTGCCCTCATCGACCAGTTGAAGCAGTTCGGGTTCCAGCTCATTCAAGCGGATATACCGTTGGATTTGAGAGGAACTGTCCGGGCTGTTTTCTGCGATTTGGGCGCGGGAGGTCTTTCCTTCAAAATTCTGCCCAACTTGGGCAGAATTTTTTCCGGGCCTGCCAGCCTGCCTTTTGATAGCTTCCAACTTCATTTTGTAAGCCTTTGCTTTCTCGCTGGGGAGGATGTTTTCTCGCTGAAGGTTGCTATCTACCATGATGATGGTTGCCGCGTTGCGGTCGATGTCGCGGACGATGATGGGCATGTCATCGAGACCGGCAACCGCAGATGCCTGTTTTCGTCGATG
>JAZURG010000035.1:0-6293 GCA_045606145.1 Faecousia sp. | reverse complement strand
CTTTCCCACTGCCATAAACCCAATTACAACAGAAGACCTATGCCGCACCATCGTAAGTGCGCGCGGGAGGGGTACATAGGGGAGGGACGGCTTTGAATGTGGGAGCAATGAACTCAGTTCCTCCCCTATGCCGACTTCTTTGGTTACTTTCTTGTTCGGCGACAAGAAAGTAACACCACCTCATATACGCTGTGCGGTTGAGATTCTAAAATCTATACTTTTTTGTTCCCTATGGGAATCACTCCTATGAAAAGTATAACGCTATTACCACTTCAAGATACCACAACAGGCAACACCCTCGAAGGTACTGCCTTTTATTCATATCCGCACCGGCAGCTTACCTTGATAATCATTTTCTTTGATAGCCTGAACCAGCGCTTTTACTGAAAGCATCGTATACTCATACCCGGTGATCATGGCATTGCAGCCTTCCACATATTTACTATCATAGGGAGAACTGAGCAACACCGCAACCACCGGCTTTTTCTTTGCCTGCACAGCTTCCAAAACGGCAAGCTGCCCCGGCCGGATATCCGCGTTGAAGATGCCTAGCACTGCTACATCATAATCATTGTGGATAGCATTTTCCACCCCCGGAGTAAGTCCATCCAGCGACGAAACACATGCCACTGCGTCTGGAAATTCCTCACAGAGCACATCCGCAAAGCTGAGAATCTGCCGTCTGGATTCATCCACACCCCGCATGGCATCACAAACCGGGGCGATGCAGAGCAGTTTTTTATCCTTCAACGCATCCAGTACCCCGTCATTTTTCATGCACGTAATAGAGCGCATTTTGTCGGAATACGCCTCACAAATATCCGCCACATTGCCTGTCAGCTTTTGGGCCAGCGCAAGATTCGGTTCGCAATCAGCAACAGCATATTTCGCCTTCTGCTTTTGGATACGCTGCCAAGACTCATGGATCCTTGTTTCCGATATACGTCCGGATTCTACTGCTGCGTATACCGCCTCAAAAGCCTGTGCAATCTCCACACAGCAGGAAGGATAGTAAAGCAGTATGTCGCATCCCGCCAGAATGGCCTGCACTGCGCCCTCCCCCTTAGGATAAGGAACTGAGATGGCGTTCATGCACATACTGTCAGTGATGGCAACTCCCTCAAATTCCATCTCGCCACGCAGTAGTTCCGTCATGATCTCACCGGACAGAATTGCCGGGCGGTTGCTGTAGGAATCATAGGTCGCATGGGCACCCATAACCGCTCCGGCACCCGCTTCAAAGGCACGTTTAAATGGCAGAAACTCCGTCTTTCTTAACGTTTCCTTATCCACCGTATTGTGGGCACTGTAAAGATGGGTGTCACCGCTGGCGTTTCCATGACCGGGAAAGTGCTTAACAGTGGTCATGACCCTCTGCGATTCTATTCCCTTCAAAAATCCTGTACCTAACTCAGCAACCTTTTTCGGATCATCGCTGTAATTTCTTGTAGAAACGCAAGGACTATTGGGATTGATGTTCACATCCAGCACCGGAGCAAGATCGGTATTGCAGCCGACCGCTCTTAAAATACGGCCTAATTTCGTACCTACCTGCACCATTTTTGCATGGTCCGCGCCGATAGCGCTATAGGACATAGAATTGGATATCATGGCGGCACCGTCATAGAGTCTGGTTACCCAACCACCCTCCTGATCAATGCTGACAAACGGATAGATACCCGTCTGTTGATATGTAAAGGCCCTTACGTCACTGACAAGGCCGCACAGAGTTTCAGTAGTGACACAATTGTCTGCACTCATGCAAAAATTACCGATCTTGTATTTTGCGCAAAGATCTTTGTATTCTTGCGGCATGGCGGTACCGGGAATCCCGATCATAACAATTTGTCCAATCTGGCGTTTCAGTTCTTCGGTCATCCTACTTTCTCTCCTTCAGCGCAAAAATTCTTGTCTCATACTGCCGGCAATCAAAGGTCAGTTTATTGGTTATTTGGGTTTCATTGCTGATAACGTCTGTGCAGGTCATTTCTTTTGGTAGTGAAATCGTTTTTTCACCTTCTGCAGCACCATGCAGGGCCGCAAATCCATTGCCAAAGTATACCACATCATCACTATCACTGAAAATCCACACACCGCTGGCACGTAAAAAGCGTCGCAAGCATTCGCCTGTCATCAGTTCCGTCACGTAGAGGGTGGCAATCTTCTTTTGTTTCAGCAGCGCTTGTGCCTTTGAAACAAAGGCATCCCCCTCGGGCATCAGAAACAGCACAGCCTTATAGGAAGTGTCGTCCCAACGGATTTTATCAAAATCATGGGTTATATAGGCACTGAATGGTGTGCCCATTTTGCCAAAATGCTCACGCATGTTCTCCGTCAGCTTATACTGGGGATGCGCCTGTCCGATTCTGGCATAGGTCTCCTCGTCCACAAACACAGCGACCTCAGGTGCATAACCGGTGTCATCCGTATGTCCCATATGATACAGCTTTTGCGCCAGATGCATTTCCTTCATCAACGCATGGGTATTATACCAATGGCCGAACATGTCAAACCACCACAATCCGTGCTTATGGGTCAACTGCCTTGCAAGACTTTTTCGCACCGCAAATACGGACAATTCTTCTGTGGGTGGGCCATTCCAGAGTCCTTGTGTATAGGAATGGTAGGGATCGCATCCTTCTCTGGCTTTACTTGGCAGTACTGTGCGATAAGTTCGAACATCGCATTCGATCAAACACATTTTTCCATGCAGCAGGATGGAATCAACCGGCATCATATCCGGCCAATCAACACCAAGCGATCTGCCGTTCACGTAAGAGTTTGGCGATGAGAAGAAATCCACATAGGGGCAATCCAGCAGTTTATGGAGTGCATGTGTCCCCCACAAGGGGCGCGCAACCTCCATATCGTAACCATGGAAAACACCCACGATCTGCCTGTTCTCCAACGCAGATTTTGCTGCTTTACACAGATATTCTATTGTTTCCGCCACACACTCATTAGCAAAAAGAATGTACTTCTGTAACAGTGTGTCTGTTATCACTGCAGATTGCTGGATTTGTGCAAGATCTGGTAGTTTTTCTATTGTTTCGCTCATGTACTTGCTAAAATACGGAAGCGCATTTTCATGGTAAGACCCAGTATAGTCAAAGTGGAACCATTCCTCTGTGCCGCCACCTGCAATATGGTAGCCAATCATATGGTCCGCATATTGGAAGGTTTTAAAATGTACCAGCAGTTCTGTCAACATTTTTGCCGCATCTTCCCGAAACTTCTGGGAATACAGCGCCTCCCGCCGCTTATCATGGGCCACAGAAACCGTTTCTGTCGGATTATCATCGATCCACCATTGGGGCATACTGATGTAAACTCTAGGAAATATATACGCCTCCGGACAGGCATCCACAATTCTTTGTATGGAAGCATCCACTATTGTAAAATCCGCTTTTCCTTTTTCGTCAAATATTCCCCCGAAGTGAGGGCAAAATCCACTATTGGGATTGATTGGTTGATGCGCAAGGGCAACGGGAACAGAAAACAGACGATAGCCATTTTGGGCAAATAGTGCGTAGTCGTTATTCTCTTCAAAGTAGGTCATATATGCCAACGCAGGCATTTTCTTTCCATCGACTACCAGCGAAGGGTTCCCGTTTTCAAATACGATCTTACTTTCCTTCATCACACGTACCCTCCTTATACAAGCAAATCGCTCTTTTAATATTCCAGTTTACTTTCATTAAGAGCTGCTCTGCCTTGTCCTCAGGGATATCCAATATATCAGATACGATCCGCTTCATTCTGCCATAGAGTTTCTCATTGGTAGCGCTGAGATTGATCATCAAATTCTCATAAACATATCCCATCTTGATCATAGCACCGGTAGAGATCATGTTTAATACCAGTTTTTGCGCCGTTCCCGCTTTCATGCGGGTAGAGCCGGTGATCACCTCGGCACCCGTCCTTGTAACAATGGAAATATCGGGTGTCAGATCCAAGAGCGAATCTTTGTTTGAGGTAACGCCAACGGTAGTACAACCTATTGATTTTGCATACTGAATTGCCTTAACCACATAAGCCGCGCCGCCAGCTGCGCTAATTCCCACGACAACATCTTTTGGACAAAGACCTATATTTTTCAAATCATGAACGCCCGCGTCCCCTTTGTCCTCCGCATTTTCGCTGGACCGGAATACACTATTGTTACCGCCAGCAATCATTCCAACCACCGTTTTGGGGTCAATACCAAAGGTCGGCGGGCATTCCGTGGCATCAATAATGCCGGTTCTTCCCGATGTACCTGCACCCATATAAATGAGTCTGCCCCCAGCTCGCAATGCGTCCGCCACAACATCCACTGCTCTTTCAATACTGGGAAGCGCATCCCCGACCGCCTTTACCGCCACAAGATTCTCTTCCTGTATGGCACGAAGCATCTCTGTCGTTGTCATCTTATCGATATGCGTTGTCTTCGGGTTTCGCATTTCCGTTTCAAGCATAGTCTTACTCCTTAGCCTGCGCAATATTTTTATAAGCAAGGGATATGGCACCCTCCACAATGGGATCGGTTATAAATTCTATCTCCCATCCCTGCCCCAGCTCTTCTTCCAAGAACGTTTGCAAAACTGCACCATAATGGCACAGGCCACCACAAATCGCAAGTTTCCTGTTCCCTGTGATTTTTGTGCCTGCATCAATCAAAACCGCGACCTCTTTCATATTCCGAGCAATGATCTCCCGGGCATATGAATCGCCGTTCTCATACGCAGTAAACACAACATGCGCCAACGAAGCGATGTGCGCTTTCCCATTTTGATACAGGTCGGAAATTGCCAGTGGAATGGGTTTTCCCAACTGCTGTTGGATCAGTTGATCAATCAGCGCACTGCCTCCACGACCATCCAGATATCGCAACGCACAATCCAAAGCATCCGAACCGAAGTTGAAGCCGCTGCCTCCTTTATCGATCAGATAACCCCATCCACCAATCCGGCTGCGAGTACCATTTTTCTGGGCGAATCCTACAATACCCGTGCCCATTACCACGACCATGCCGTCTTTGTCAGCCAAAGCCGCCTCCATAGCATTGTCGATGTCACTTCCGTTATCTATTTTTCCAAAACTGTAACCTAATAAGTAGTCACGAACCCTCTCCTGATTGTCACTTGTCCGTCCGCCCGCTAATCCCACAAAAGCAGAAACAGCACGCAGATTGATACCCTTGCATATCTGCGAAATTCCTTCTTCCAAGATTTTCTGACAGTTGTCCATGCCAACATCTACCGGGTTCGATCCACCGAGCACGATACGGCGAACGGCATTTCTATTCCTATCCGTGAGCAGGAACTCGGTTTTTGTTCCTCCGCCATCAATTCCCAGCAGATATTCGATTTCGGTACTGTTTTTATATAGCAGGCAATCCACTGTTACATTGAACAGCTCCGCCAATTCACAAACCATTTTCATAGGTGGAAGCACGGAATTCAATTCCCATTTCTCGATTGATTTTTCGGAATAGGATATCCTTTGTGCTAATTGTTTTCTGGTATAACCGTTCTTTTCCCGCAGCTGTCTCAGATTGTCACCAAATTTCAATTCCATCATGCTTTTCACGCCCCTTTAAAAATCATTATATTGGTCGCATTCATATGTTTCAACCTATTTATTTTTATTTATTCCGTTCATTCCTAATATTAGTAGGAATCGCGGTATAAAAAGCGGCCCGCCACAGATCGGTATCTCTACCCGACCAACAGCGTGCCGTCATTCAATTTTTATAATTATTTCTTTTCGTATCCCCACAACACGATGCCTGCACAGACCAGAATCAGTGCAACACACAGGCTAAGCGGTGCCACGCCGCCATCTTCCGTTAGAAACAGTGCTGAGAAAATAACACCAAAAACAGGTGTCATGAAGCTATAGATCGTAACACTGGAGGCAGGGTTATTTTTCAGCAAGACCGTCCAAAGAGTATAGGAAACAGCATAGATTGTGGAAAGGCCAAGCATAATCGGCAGCATACCGGAAAAGTCTATTCTTCCATTGAATGCAATACCAATTAACAGCATAACAAGGCCTCCCAGTGTCATCTGATAACCGCTCAATACAACAGGATCCTCATCCTTGGAAAACAGTTTGACCATGATCACACCGAATGAATAGGACAGAATACCTAGAATCACCAACCCATCACTGCATTTGTCAAGGAAAAGTAGACACTTAAAAACACCATAGTTTTAGAAGCCCAGTTCGGTCTTGTACTGAACTGGGCTTTTATAGCCCAAGGCGGCCGCAGGTCGCCTGTTATTGAAATAATGTACATATTTGTCCAA
>JAZURG010000034.1:0-7245 GCA_045606145.1 Faecousia sp. | reverse complement strand
GGTGAAACTGCCTTCTCCTTCTTTTTGGGTGATAGAAGGCCATTGTAAAAGCTTTGAATGATGTGCGGTTCAAGCGCATCCAATCGCGTTGCACCGAGACCAGGCTTCAAGTGGGTGTTGATGGTAGCTTTGTACGCACATACTGTTGCGGGCTTCACAGAACCAAGATAGTCTGTCGACCACTTATCCAGCCATTCGCCAACGGTCATTTTACAAGGTGCTATGTAATCGCCTCTGTCAATACTGCTGAGAACTGCTTTCAGCTTTTGTGCTACTTCCTTTTGTGTTTTTCCTGATATACTGCGTTGAATTTGTTTTCCGGTTCCGGGATCATATCCTTCTGTGTAACGAGCTTCATAATAGGTATATTCCTTACCATTCTTGACCTTTGATACTTTTCGGATATTACCCATTCCGGATGCGCCTTTTTTATTCTTTTGATTGCACTGCGGCATAATAATTACTCCTTTCATTGCCGCATAGCAGGTATGAATACTATACCATGCAAACGGCTAAATCGCAAATGTGCTTTGATAGGTTTTAGGGCGGAACACCCTAACAAGAAGAATTGTGTCCCCACAATACGTTGCTTGCAAAGATTGTTTCAAGCTTTGTAAGCTGTGCATGTGATATCACAATGCGATGCTTGCCAAGTCATGACCGTGGATAGTTACTTTCTGAAAAAAAGAAAACCAGGGCCTTGAAAAACAAGATCCTGGCTTCAGGTAGTAAGTTTATTTGGAATCATTATGGTGCTATTGTCTTTGTAAGCATTACCAATGTATATACATGGCACTGTCTACGCAAGCACTGAATTTGGATATCCAAATTCAACTTGCAGCCAATAGCATTGTCTTTGCAAGCATCGCATTTGCTACAGCACGTTGTATCCAAAGACGGTAACATCTTTGCAAGCAACGTACTTGTACGTACAAATACACTTGTTAGAGGGTAGACTCCCCCTAAGACCCCGTATCGTACTTAGTTATAATTGGCGCCAAACAACTTTGCTTTGGCACAAAAAATGCAGGCTTCAAGGTTCGTTCCTGCCCCTGGCTTTATCAGCGGCGTTTCCGTGAATCTGTTGCGCGGATAATATTGATGCGACAATTTGCTTTCGAACGGAGGTATCGTCCATTGTCTGCTTATAGGTTGTATGATCCAAGTAGATCACCTATATTTTACAACGGAAAAAGGAAAAACACACTGACGCTATGGAAATATATCGGAGAGATTCTTGCCAATTTGGCAAAAAGGAATGTGGTTGCTGTCTATCGCATTTAAGGGTTAATGATTGCATGAATTATAAATTACCCATTAAAAATGTCGGGCATCAGAGTCATTAAACCTAGCTTTTGTAGGATTTTCAAATCTGCTGTTCGTGCCTATAATGAAGCCATAAATTCTGCAACGGAATTTTAAACTAACAAAAGATTTTCATTTTAAGGAGGATACAGCAATGGCATTATCACTGGATTCCAAGATTAAGGACATTATGCGTTCCCCTGAGGGTAAGGCAGTTATGGAAAAATGGGCTCCCGGCTCTTCCAAGGATCCCCGCATGAAACTGGTGGGTGCGCTGACCTACCGTAAACTTTTGAGCTATCCTGAATCTGCTGAGGTAGCAAAGCATGCTGATGAGATCGATGCTGATCTGAAGGCTTGCTCCAGATAAGAAAAGATCCTCCACCGGCATTCCGGTGGAGGAATTATTATTGCTCTTTTAATAGCTTTTCCAGCTCCAGCGATTTTAGGACGATTTGCAGATATAACCGCTGATCCGGGTCTTCTAAGTCCAGAGAAAGATCGCTTTGAATCCTGCTGATACGCTCCAAAAGCGTACTGCGGTGGATGAAAAGCCTGCGGGCTGTTTGCGCATAGGACATATTTTCTTCTAAATAGACTGTCAGTGTCTGCAGATAGGAGATATCGCTGCTTTGATCGTGAAGGATAATCTCACGCAGACCCTTGGGGTAATAGGCTTCAATTGGCAAATTACCGGTGGAGTTGGTTACAAGCTCCATCAGTGCGAACTCAGAAAAACGGTAAAAATTCTGCTTAGGACGGCAAATTGAGCCGTTTTCAATCGCCGCTTCTGCCTGTAAATAAAAGGGCCGCATCATGTATAGGTCATTAAATGGATTGCTGATGCCGACACACAGCTGCATTTCTCTTGCGTAAACGGCCATAGTATCTATAATGTATTGCCCGTGATCTTCCTGTTTCTTAGCTGGATCTATGGGAATCAGACCCAATAGACTACCATTATATTCAAAGAATACGCTGTCGGGGAAGAGGGTTTCAAATACTGCGCAGACATAAATGCTGGGGAACATGGCAATATGCTTCATATAGTGAATGGACACACAGGTGTAATCCTGCTTTTTGTTGATAGACTTCAGCAGTAACCGCTGTTTTTTGTGTAGGGGAATCTCAGCCATCAGCGCCTGCAGAATGTCTTTCAATGAGTTTTGCTCCTTGTTCAGAAGCATAGGGTTGGTTTCACAGACCTTTTCAAGAATAGTAGACAGATAGTCCAGCAGCTGATCTTCACCTTCTGCAAAAGGATGATCCACAAGGTCCATGGCAATGCAGCCGATATATTCGCCGTTTGTATTGAAAAGGTTGCAGCAAAGGACGTTCATTTGCTCAAATTCCATGAGAAATGCGCCTTTTCTGTCCATGCTGATCTCTTGCTCTTTTAAGTAGCTGAGAAACGCATCCGGATCCAACTCAGCAGCATCAGCCATCCAGTGCTTGTCGGTGTAATGGTAGTGGGTTGCTGCGGAGTACTGAAAGGAGGCATTCAAAACAAAGAGTGAGCGCTGGAACACAGGTGCAGTATGATCCAGTACATCCTGGATCGTAGGATTGTTGACGAATAGATTCAAAAGTGTACTCTCCCATTGATGGAAAGTATGGAAAATACTCTGCAGTGCCCGCAGAACTTCAAAAATATCCACTTTTTCACGAATCTGCAGGACAGTTGCATGTTCCTTGTAGTATGCAAGACGATTTCCGTCGCCAATACAAACAAGGATCACATTTTTCTCAATGACGGGTCTGAGAGGCAAATGATCCACACTGGCAAGATATACATGGTTCGCAAGAAAACGCAGCGTATTGTTGATGTAAATCTCAGCCGAGGAGAATAGCATCCTTGAATTTTCTTTCCCATACATTTCGACGGGGTAGTCCTGTCGGAGCCTTTGCAGAATAATATTGGAATTGATCTGCATTCTGTCACACCGTCCTTTCTTTTGTTAACCTAATTATACTACATTTTATTTCTTATGCAATAGTCGTACCCGCAAAAATAAGGGGTAGGAAAGGAAAAAAACATACGGCTTGCAGAATATGCAATTTCTACCCATAACGATATACTTAACCTAGGATTGATTCCGAAATAATATGAAACGGAGGAACGACTATGGAATTTGATATGAATGCTGCCAATGTTGCCATGTTGGAGGGCAATGTGGCCAGCGCAAGACCGTTGGAAGAAATGTTTTCTGTAAAGGGTAAGGTAGCCATCGTTACCGGAGGTACATCCGGTTTGGGATTCAACATCGTGCTGCGTTTGCTGCAGGGCGGTGCCAACGTAGTAATTGCCGGATCCTCCGAGACCAAGGGTGCCTACACATTACCGGTATTGGAGAAGGCTGGCTTTGGTGCTGACCGTGTCGTTTTCTGCAAGACAAATGTGACTAAAGACGAGGATATGCAGAATCTGGTGAAGACCGCAGACGAGAAATTTGGTCGGATCGATATCTTCGTCAACAGTGCTGCTGTTTGGAGCTATGCCCATGTTTATGATCTGTCTTCTGCTGAATTCAGACGGGTGATCGATACCAACGTGACCGGTGCGTTTCTAGGTGTTAAGTATGTGAGCCAGTATATGATCGAGCATGAGATTCCCGGTAAGATCACTTTGATCTCCTCTAACTGTGCATGGATGCCTTATCCTGTATTTGGCGGCTATCCCCATTACGCAGCCTCCAAGGGAGCAGTAAATGCCCTGATCATTGAGTCTGCAAAGGAACTGAAGCGTTATGGTATCATGGTCAACGGCGTTGCCCCCGGCGGTATGGTGACCGCAGGCTCTTCTTCTAATATGTGCGCCAGGGATCTGGATGAAGACAAGGCTGATGAATTCTACGATGAGCTGATGGTATGGCAGATCGATGAAGTACCTCCTGTGGATACAGTGGCAATCGTTGCCTATGCCATGAGTACCCCTATGTCTGACGGTATGACCGGTGAAGTGGTGGTAGCTGACGGCGGCTCCTCTCACAACATTTTCAGACGTCAGGTAGAAATTGAAGCATATCCGCCCGAAGACTAAAGGAAGGTGAATGCTATGAGTAAGAAAATTGATGAAAGAATCCCCAGCAATAGCGGCAACGACGCTGGTTTTACCAGCTTTAATGCCATTCAGTCTCCCTGGAATAAACTCTATTCCTATCAGGAGGCACTCCATTATGCCAGCCGCTTTGAATCAGTGCTTAGCGCCGCTGCAACCCAGGCGCTGCGTATCATCGTTCCTGATTATGCAGAACGGGCACAGATGATGTGTGAAGAAGCTTATGCAAGACTCTATACCACCGGTGTCTACTACGGTAATGACGATGGTTTCGGTATCCATCCGTTTATGTGCGGTCAGTACGCCGGCGCACTGATCGGTGACAAGGGCGACGATGCACTGTTAATGTGCGGCCGCTGCCAGGACTTCGGTTCCTATCGCGCAGAGAAGGAACTGGATGTCTGTGACTGGGATATCTGCGGTTCTGAGCTCTGCCGTACCACAACCATGTCCTTGCAGGGACAAGCAAATGCTTCTGCAGAGCGCAGAAGAAAAGGCCCCACCATGGACTATCTGATGGTGGAAGCTAAGGGATGTGGTGACCGGCATTGCCGTATCATCGCTGAGTCCCGCGAGAAGTATCCTGCTCCGCCCCATGCACTGTGGGAAAGCTTCGGCCCCGCAGTTTCTGATGAGTATAAGAAGTATACCCAGGAAGAGGATTGCGTGGATGAGTCCATGATGTTCCGTGAGGAGTGCAACTATCACTTCGTCAACGGCACAAACAATGAGACCGACTCCAGCAACCAAATGATCAATATGTCCACAGCCGCTTCTCTGTACATTCTGCCCGCCATCGCAGAGACAGTTAAGCGGGGCTATGTGACACGTCAGCAGGCAGATCACATTCTGAAGTGTGTTCTGGAAGCTGCCGGTAAGGCTGTGTTCTGCGAGCGGTATGCGATCAAGGCATGTCGGGATTGGCTGGGTGTTCCCAATTCCATCGGTGAAGACGGTCGGATTATGGGTGGCCTGATTGAGATGCTGCTGCAATCTCTTGTCTGCGCGTACGAAGTGGAAGCATTCAATAAGGATGAAGTGATTTTGGTGATCGACCGCAGCGGTCTGGAAATTACCGCAACCAAGGATGTGCCTGAGGCTCATCTGTGGATGTGGGGCGGCATGGTCAAGACTCTGGTCAATACCCAGTGGTCTTTGTGGGAGGAGGATTCTCCTGCAGGCAAGATGCGTATTAAGATCGCCAAGAAGATTGACAAGTTCATGTAAGGAAGGGGGCACAGAGTATGTATAAGAATATTTTCAAGTATGATGATATGAAACGTTCGGAGCATATGGCTGTCAGAACCACTGTTGGCTGGTATTTCTGGACCCACCAGCTCCTGGAAGTCACTGGACCGGATGTGGTAGCTTTCCTGGAATATATGTACCCCAATGACATAGCTTCTCTTGCGATAGGCAGAAACCGCTACACCACCATGCTGGATGAACAGGGCGAAATCATCGACGATGTGGTCATTATGCGCAAGTCCGAGGATGTATTCTGGGTCTCCACCTTGTTTGCTACCAAGACCGACGACTGGTGGTACTTCCATCAGGGTGACTTTGATGTGGAGTGGTCTGAGATCACCGATGAGTGGCAGATGTATGCAGTTCAGGGCCCCAAGGCCAAGGAAATGGTAGAGGGGCTGGTAAAGGATTCTATCGCTGATTTGAAATTCTTTGCCCACGCGGAAAATGAGATTGACGGTATTCCTTGCCTCATCAACCGCGGCGGTTTTACCGGTGAAAAGTGGGGTTATGAAATCTATGTCAATCCCGATGATTGTGAAGCTCTGGAAGTACTTCTGAAGCCTGCGGCTGAAAAATTGGGAGGCATGGAAGTGACAGAGTTCCAGATCATGGCCTGGACACTTCCGACAGAAGCAGGCTTCCTGTATATGCGTGATCTGGCACACACCAATCCCTTTGAAGTAGGCTTGGAAAAGAATATCAACTGGGATAAGGATTTTATCGGCAAGAATGCTCTGCTGAAGGTCAAAGAAGAAGGTCCCAAGCGTGAAATCGTAGGCTTTGAGACGCTGGAAGATGACATCTACATCCGGGCCAAGCAGTACGGCGGTGCTGGCGAACCTGTGTATATGGATGGTGAAGAAGTTGGTCGTGTCTCCAAGCTTGTGTACTCCTATGTGAAGGAAGTCAATAACGGTTATATCCTGGCTCAGAAGGGTGCTTTGAAAGTTGGCGACAAGTTGAAGATTCACGGCTACGATGTGGTGATTACTGAGAAATACTGGCTCTAAAGCACACACCCCCTCTCACAATGTGGGAGGGGGAATTATTGTGTCGATGATACATAAATAAATATAGAAACAATATATCCCTACTACTTTCTGTGCGAACAATTTCCCCATATTTTCCCCTTATCCATACTACCTGCTATGCGGAAGAATTCCCCTTATTTTTCCCCTTATCAGGGAGGGAAGAGGATTTTACACTTGTTCTATATGTTTTATTTGCGACTGGATGAGATGAAAAGGTGAAGAAAACAGTACTAAAAAGTTTGGATATGACAGTGGGCAAGCAATTCAAATCCCTCCTTCTCCGCCATAAAAAAGACCACATCCTTATGGATGTGGTCCTTTTTTATATGGCGTGAAGGAGGAATTTGAAGAGGCCGGCCTCTGCGCAGCAGAGGTAAAAAATATGCCGGTGGCATGTTTTTTAGGCCGGGGGAGAATCCATATCCTCATGAACGCATCCGGTACGGATGTGGGTATGAGGATATTATTCGTTGTAGAATTGAAAGTAAAAGCGATATCTAAAGTGTGCAAGGGAACCCAATTCATATTTTAGCACTCTCGACGAAAGAGTGCTAAAATTTACAGTTCATTCATAGTCAGGTCATAAAATGTACGATTTTT
>JAZURG010000033.1:0-2120 GCA_045606145.1 Faecousia sp. | reverse complement strand
GCCCGGCCCGGTGCCCGGGCTGTCAATTCGAGACTTCGGATTCTGCCAATCGTTACACGAGTAAAAACCGCCCGATTCAATACATCAATGTCATTAAGATAAGAAAAACTGGATCTCACAGAAATGTGGGATCCAGTTTTTTGTAACTTTTTTAAATACTACTTGACAAATACGGAAATATGTGCGGCCTTTTTGCTAACTGCGGTTAGCAAAGATGCCCTTGTAGTTAGAGGTGTACCCACCGAAAATTACAAGGAGGATTTCTGTATGTTAGAATGTATCTCTACCGTTAAGCAAAAGCTGGACGCAGCAATTACGCAGTTGTGTGAGGTTTCTTGGATGTTTGCGAAACAACCTGAAAAAGATTTTACACGAGAACGAAAATTGCCATTTCGAAAGGTGATTTCGCTCCTTCTTTCTATGGAGGGAGGAACTTTAACAACTGAATTGCTTAAGTATTTTGGCTGCTCTGCGGATATTGCCTCTGCCCCTGCATTGGTTCAGCAACGAAATAAAATCAACTCAGCTGCGCTTCCTTCGCTTTTTGATTTATTTATCCAGAAAACAGATTCGCCCAAATATTATAAGGGGTTGCGGTTGCTTGCGGCAGATGGCTCTGAAATACAGATTCCTACAAATCCATCTGACTTGGACTCCTACTATGCCGGCTCGAACGGCCAAGCTCCCTACAATCTGCTCCATTTATCAGCCATATATGATCTCCTTCAGCACACATATACAGACGCATACTTATTGGGCAAGAAAAAGGCGAATGAACGCAGTGTCCTCTGTTCTATGGTTGACCGTTCGAAACTGCAGAACGTTCTTTTAATAGCAGACAGAGGATATGAGAATTACAACTTAATGGCCCACATTCAAGAAAAGGGCTGGTCCTTTCTCATCCGCATTCAAGATGTTGTTAACTCCAGAGGAATCGCCGCTGGTTTAGACCTGCCGCGTGCACATGAATTTGACTTAGCTATCGATCTATCCTTAACAACAAAGCAAACCAATGATGTAAAGCTGTTGGCTCAAAATAAGAATCTGTGTAAAATCTTGAAGACTTGTCGTGATTTTGATTTTCTTCCTCTCCAAAACAGGAAGTCCGATCCCGCCATCTTCTATAGACTGCCTTTTCGTATTGTTCGTTTCAAGATAACTGACGATGTCTATGAAACGGTTGTTACAAATTTGGATGTACATAAATTTCCGCCGGATGAACTAAAGAAACTATACAATATGCGCTGGGGAATCGAAACTTCCTTCCGAGAATTGAAATACACCATTGGCCTGCTTCATTTCCATGCAAAAAAGTGGAGCACATATACCAGGAAGTCTTTGCCAGACTTATCATGTACAATTTCTCTGAGCTGATTACCTCGCACGTAATCATCCAGAAAGCCGACTGTAAGTATGCGTATAAAGTAAACTTCTCGGTCGCTGTACATGTTTGTAGGCAGTTCTTTCTTGATAATGTGTCTCCACCCGATGTTGAAGCTCTCATTCGAAGGCATGTTTCTCCCATTCGCCCCGGCAGAAGCAGGCCTCGTAAAATGACCGTTAAGCACGCGGTTAGCTTCGTCTATAGAGTAGCATAATTCCTGTGCTTTGAATAGCCTTTTTTAAGCGGATTTTTCGATCCGCTTTCTTGTCATGCTCAAATTGCGAAAAAGCGCATCTAAAACAACTTCCTGTCCTAGATGCGCTTCTTTCACTTGTCTTGCCCTGCCACTAAATTAATGACATTGGTCTTTCGACTCGGGGATTTGTTTACGGCTCGTAATGCTCAAAAATGGGAATCCATCCTTCCTTCAGGGCCGTTTCATGCTCCTCCGGGCTTCTCAGTGTCCAGCTTACGCTTTCCAGCCCCCACAGCTTCCGGCAGAGGAAATTGCTCAGATTCTTTCGGGTGGCGTAGTCGTAGGCGATGAAGTCCCGCTTCGTCAGGAAATATTCCAGATGGTAGGAAAGCACCACCTTCAGCGGGATGGGCAGCTTGCTCAGGAGATAATGGAGGCTGTTCTCCGCCAGCTGGCCCCGGATGATCTCCGGATGGTGCTTTTTCAGCGAGTACACACACCGGGGATCAAAGGACACCATGCACCAGATGCCCTCATACC
>JAZURG010000032.1:0-4442 GCA_045606145.1 Faecousia sp. | reverse complement strand
GGGCATTCCCGGTATGCTGGCTATGCTGAAAAAGCAGCCAGACCCACTAAAAACCTACTTCAAACAGCATTTGAAATTCAGTACCGGTGATCAGCGGTATTCGTGGTTGAATGGTGAAATTTGCGTCGCCATCATATCTCCGACACCGGAGCAGAATATTTGCTATGATGCTTATCAAGTGATTTTATAGGAATGGATTGAGAGGAACAATATTGCTTTAGCAGAATCCGGTAAAGGTGGTATGCTTTGTGACATCAATATGTGGAATCGATTGCCCAGAATGCTTTATGCAAGAGTCCTGCATGGATTGTTCGGCATCTGGTAGCTGCCACTTCGGTGAGAACTGCTTTATTGCGCGATACATCATCCAACACGGAGTGGACGGCTATGATAAGTTTTTGAAATTACTGATCAACGAAATACACTTCCTTGCTGTTCCGGATATGCCCGATGTTGCGGGCCTAAATGCGCTCAAGGGTTCATTGCTTAATCTGGAATACACGTTGGAAAACGGACAGACTGTGAAACTCTTGAATGACAACAAAATCTATCTCGGAACCCAGCTTCACAAAAAGAACTCTGATCGATACTATGGAATTGTCGCAGATGATAAATATATTCTGGTTTGTGAGTACGGTCAGAGCAGAAGCGATCCCAAGATAATTCTCTATATGCAAAGATAAATGGCGGAGACTCCAAATTTGTGAGTATCAGTTTATATTTCCATATAGTTGTTTCACTCTCCTAGCGCTAGATTTGGGAAATCGGGACTAAAATCTGTCAGCGAAGTCGTGAACGACCAACACATGGTCGTTCACGGCTTTTCTGTCCAAATATATTGTAATAGCCGAATTTACAGGCTCAGGATATTTCCCATAGTCTGAGCAGCTTCTTTTTGTGCTGAGGTGGTGACATGGGCGTAGGTGTCCAGAGTGAAGCCTGCGGAGAAGTGGCCCAGCATGCCGGACACCGTCTTGATGTCCACTCCGTTCTGTAATGCGATGGTGGCGAAGGTGTGGCGGAGGTCGTGGAATCTGACCTTCGGAATGCCCGCTCTTTCCAGCACTCGCTTGAGCATGTTGTTGACGCTATCCGGGGAGATGGGACCGCCGTTGGGAGAAGGAAACACATACTGGTCATTGGTCTTGCGTTTCTGCTTCCGCAGGACTTCAATCGCCTGGGGCGAGATGCTGACCGCCCGGTAGGAGTTTTTGGTTTTCAGCGGTGCTTCTACGATCTGGCCGTCAACTCTCGCCACCTGCCGCCGGACCTTGATGATGCCGTTCTTCCAGTCGATGTCACTCCACTTGAGTCCGAGAAGCTCGCCCCGGCGCAGACCAGTGGCAAGCTCGATGTAGTACATTTCGTAGACCCCAGTGGCCCTGGCCTCGTCCAGGAATGCCTGCAACTGTTCCACGGGGATGGTCTGCATTTCCTTATGTTCTACCTTTGGCAGTTCGCAGGCATTGGTGGGATTGGTCAGGATGATCTTCTGTGCTACTGCCAGATCCAGTGCAGAGGAGATCACTTGGTTGATGTTCCGTACCGTCTTGGCGGATAATCCTTTCGGCTGCTCCTTGGATTCGATTCGCTCAACTCTGCCTTTGGTCAGCAGCTTGCGGTAGAACTTCTGCAAGTCCATGGTGGTCAACTTCTCCAGCGGAATCTTTCCGATGTTGGGCTTAATGTGGTTGTCGATGTAGCCTTTGTAGGTTTGATGGCTCGACGGTCTGACTTTGATCTTTGCCACATTTTCAAACCAGGTGTCCATCCATGTGCCCACGGTGTATTGCCCGGATTTGGTGAAGTCTACCTGCCCCGCTTCCACCAGGGCCTTCTTCAGTTTCTCCTTGACCTCGGTCTGTGTTTTGCCTAGGACATTTTTGAAGATTTGCTTGCCGGTGACCGGGTCGTGACCTGCGGTGTACCGCCCCTCCCAGCGACCGTCTTTTCGCTTGCGGATGTTACCCTCGCCGTTAGCTCGTTTCTTTGCCATAAATAGCACCTCCTTGTCAGCCCACAACACTACCACAGAGTTTGGGAAAAAGCTATTCACGAAACCCAACAAAAATGGTGGGGT
This sequence comes from Faecousia sp., assembly GCA_045606145.1. Lineage (GTDB taxonomy): Bacteria > Bacillota > Clostridia > Oscillospirales > Oscillospiraceae > Faecousia. The sequence goes on along the minus strand of JAZURG010000032.1, from coordinate 2,362 downwards.
GGATTTGACGGGGTTTATACTTGTTACTTCGTATTATTACATACCGCCATTCGGTAACTTACCCTAGCGAATGGCGGTAGTGGCTATTGCATCTGAATTCCTTGTTCTTCATGCTCGGAGCGAATGCCTAGTGCCTGTTTCTTCTCCCGGATCTGCTGCATCAGCTTGCTCTCCACATGGTTTTTGTAGTGGTATTCTTGTTCACCCTCGGACCGGATCATCCGGGCAAGGTTCTTGAGCAGACCAAAGACTCCGTGAACAGCAAGAGTCTCTGTTTGCTCCTGCACATACTGGAGCAGGGGAGGAGCGTGGGGATTGCCGTGGTTAGCAGCGGATTGCAGCCATGCAACCCCAATCTCCAGATTCTGCGGAACACCTTCTCCGGAGCAGTACATTTTCCCAAGCTGGTACTCGGCATATGTATTTCCTTGCTCTGCGGCAAGCTCAAAAAACCCAACAGCCTTTCCTGCGTCGGTCTCCTGGTGCAGTAATCCCATGCCATAGACTGCGTCCACGCTCCCACGGATGGCAGCATCATGGAAAAACTGCTCCACTTCCGGTGACGATGTTACGGCGGGTTCAAGCAGGCTTTTCACGGCTTGCTGGTACACTTCGGTTCCATCGTCAACAAAGTCCACACGGGGCAGACACGGCTCTGACAGGTGGGAAGGTGGTGGAATGGAGATCTTCGTCGCCGCCTGGATGATCGCATTGCGGATTGCCTTGAATTCCTTGTTTTGCTCCAAGGGGATTCGCTCCGGCATCTTGTTGGTATAGGTGCGAAGCACATCCTCTTTCAGCCCATACCAAAGACGGTACAACTCCTGGATTCGCGGTTGGCTTGCCAGTTTGGAAACGATGGCATCCACCAACTGCTTGTCTGCCTGTTTCAGATACCCATACTGCTTTTTGCCCTTTGCAGAGGCCAACCGGTCGGATAGCTGTACCAGCATCTGTTCCAGCTCCGGGTCGCGGAAGCTGCCCTGGTTGATCTGATCAGCAATCTCATGAAGCTGCTTTCTGCTTGCTTCCCGCAGATCATCCCGCCGCAGTGTCTGCTGTTGGTAGATCTGCAACAGATCCTGCCGGAAGATCTCCTGGGCCAGGTTGGATTTGATTGTTTCAATACCCTTCTTTGTGAGGTAGGCTTCTTTCGGATCGATGGAGTAGGCCATCATGTGCACATGAGGATGATGCCCTGCGTTATGAAACGCGGCATACCACCGGAAGTTCTCGGGAGATATCTTCATTTGCTGGGCGATCATGTTCCGCTGAGAACGTAGGAGATTTGCCCATGCTTCCGGGGTGTTGTAACCAAGCCGTTCCGCATCTTCTCGCCGCATGGAAATGATGTGGGTCCAGATATTCCCTTGGTAGGCATTCATCTCATCCTGCACTTGGGAAAGTACAATGGGAACCCCCGCATCGGTGAACAGCCCATTGCTTCCAGGCCGTTCGTCAATATAGCGCAGATACACATCTCGGCGGGTACCGTCTTCGTATTGCTCATGCACACTACGGAGGAAAGCATCCGCATTCCCACGGGTGGGGGAGGAACGGTAGTCCTCGTACTCATGGCTGTCCCTGGTATCCGGATGCCGTTTGATAGCTCGTTCTATCATCTGCCGTTGTTCTGCGGTGGCAGGCAGATGCCGGGAGGTATCCTCTGCTCTTTCTACACCTTCACGGGTGGCGATGTATTTTACATATCCTCCGGCGCTCCGTTTGCCACCAGCTTTGATGTAGGGGGATTTCACGATCAGCCGTGCCATTGATTATTCCCTCCGCTGCATCCGGCAGGCATCCTCCATGCGATATCCGCCGGTGATTCTGGCTACTTCCTGGGTACAGGTTTCCCTCAGTTCATCCAACTGACGGACATTGGACCGGTGGGTGGCTGCGATGATATTGTTCATCATGGCAATCTCCACGCCCAGCTTGAAGATGATCCGACTTAATCTATCTTCCGTACCTGCGACCTTACCCCCGATGACGGACTCCAGTGCCGGGGTCAATACCTTGCTGGTTTCTTTGGCGGTGAGTACCGCTATGTAATGCTCCACCGCATCACAGATAAACTCGCTGCGTGAGGAGGCATTGGTCTTGCTAATGGCAGCGTCACAGCGGGCCAGTAATTCTTCATTGATATACAGTCCAATTCTCTTGCCATTCTTGTTTTCGGGCATTTTTATCCTTTCCGGGGTCATGACCCCTATCAAAGTGCCTGCGGCTCTAAGGAAAACCCGCTTTCCGGCACCTATCTTTTGGTGTTTTTTGAAAAAGGTAACACCTTGAAAATCGTTCAAAAGCCCCGCACGGCGTTGCCGGGCGGTGTAATTTGGAGGTATCCGGCCTATGTCGG
>JAZURG010000031.1:0-2251 GCA_045606145.1 Faecousia sp. | reverse complement strand
GCGAGCGCAGCGAGTCGAAGGATCCGCATCCCCAAATGCAGCAATTGCAGAGTTTTTCCTATAGGGGAACGGATTCTTCGACTCCGCCTGCGGCTCCGCTCAGAATGACATGCGTTTTAGGCTGCTGCTCAGATAAACGATCATTTCCAGCAGCCTTCCAGTTTGATTTTTTGATTTAGGACTTGCAACTTATGGCATAAGATGGTAGAATAATCTCGAAAACTATGCCCGGAAACGGGGCAAGGAGGATACATTATGACTGCAAGCGAAAAACTTTCCCTGCAAAAGACCGCCTGCAAGATCCGCAAGGGCATCATCGAATCCACCCATGCGGCTAAGTGCGGCCATCCCGGCGGCAGCCTGTCTGCAACCGAGATGTTTACCTACCTGTATTTCAAGGAACTGAACATCGATCCCGCAAATCCCAAGGCCGAAAACCGTGACCGCTTTGTGCTGTCCAAGGGCCACACCGCCCCCGGCCTGTATGCCACTCTGGCAAACCGCGGCTTCTTCCCCGTGGAAGACCTGCTGACTCTGCGCCGCATTGACTCCTCCCTGCAGGGCCACCCCAACATGAACATGGTCCCCGGTGTTGACATGTCCACCGGTTCTCTGGGCCAGGGCGTTGCCACCGCTGCCGGTATGGCACTGGGTCTGAAGAAGACCGGCAAGGATGCCCGTGTTTACACCCTGCTGGGTGACGGTGAGATCCAGGAAGGCCAGGTATGGGAAGCCTGCATGTTCGCTGCTCACTACAAGCTGGACAATCTGGTTGTCATCGTTGACAACAACGGCCTGCAGATCGACGGCAACATCGCCGACGTTATGAGTCCCTACCCCATTGTGGACAAGCTGCTGGCCTTCGGTTTCCACACCGTCGCCATCGACGGCCACGACTTTGACGCCATCGAGAAGGCCCTGAACGAGGCCAAGACCGTGAAGGGTCAGCCCTGCGCCATCGTTATGTCCACTGTCAAGGGCAAGGGCGTAAGCTTTATGGAAAACAACGCCGGCTGGCACGGCAAGGCACCCAACGATGCCGAGTTCGAGCAGGCTATGGCTGAGCTGAATGCCGCTGAGGCAGAACTGGAGGGCTGATACTATGGCAGAAATGAAGAAAGTTGCTACCCGTGACAGCTACGGCAACGCTCTGAAGGAGCTGGGTGCTGTTTGTGATAATCTGGTGGTTCTGGATGCCGACCTGGCAGGCGCTACCAAGACCTCCATTTTCCAGAAGGCCTTCCCCGACCGTCACCTGGATTGCGGCATTGCTGAGGGCCAGATGATCTGCGCCGCCGCAGGCCTCAGCACCACCGGTCTGGTCCCCTTCGCTTCCTCCTTCGCCATGTTTGCTGCCGGCCGTGCTTTCGAGCAGGTCCGCAACTCCATTGGCTACCCCCACCTGAACGTCAAGATCGGCGCTACCCATGCCGGTATCTCCGTCGGTGAAGACGGCGCTTCCCACCAGTGCTGTGAGGACTTCGCTCTGATGCGTTCCATCCCCGGCATGGTGGTCATCTGCCCCGCTGACGACGTAGAAGCCAAGGCTGCTGTCAAGGCTGCTTACGAGTATGTTGGCCCCGTTTACCTGCGCTTTGGCCGTCTGGCTGTGCCGGTATTCCACGCTGTTGACTACAAGTTCGAAATCGGCAAGGGCGAGATCCTGAAGGACGGCACTGATGTTGCTATCATTGCCAACGGTCTGCTGACCTATGAAGCCATCAAGGCAGGCGAAGAGCTGGCTGCTGCCGGCATCAACGCCATGATCATCAACATGCCCACCATCAAGCCTCTGGACGACGAGCTGGTCATCGCCGCTGCCAAGAAGTGCGGTAAGATCATCACCTGCGAAGAGCACTCCGTCATCGGCGGTCTGGGCGAAGCAGTTTGCTCCTGCCTGAGCGAGAACTACCCCGTTCCCGTAAAGCGCATCGGCGTCAACGACGAGTTCGGCCACTCCGGCCCCGCCGTTGCTCTGCTGGAGCAGTTCGGCCTGTGCGCAAGCAACATCGTTGCCAAGGCCAAGGAAATGTGCAAGTAAGCTTCTTTCAAAAAGAGCCATCCACCCGGATGGCTCTTTTCCTTTGCGTTGCAAACCCTGTTACTGCTGTAAATGATCGTTTATGCGACCAACTACCAAAATTCCGTGTCATCCTGAGCGAGCGCAGCGAGTCGAAGGATCCGCATCCCCAAATGCAGCAATTGCAGAGTTTTTCCTATAGGGGAACGGATTCTTCGACTCCGCCTGCGG
>JAZURG010000030.1:0-2064 GCA_045606145.1 Faecousia sp. | reverse complement strand
GGTATATAGGCACTGTGCCAGCAGAGGCTTGACCCAGTCATACAGAAGCATTACCGGAAGGCCGATGGCTATTGCCGTAAAGGTAGCCATGATCCGCATTTTTCCGTAGTCTGTGGTCTTCTCGGAGGTCTCCCGGATCTCGATCATGCCGTAGATGTAGATGAAGATGGGATGCACCTCCAGTCCCGGAATAAACAGCCGCAGAATCTGCCAAAGGCAAAAGCCGACGAAAATAGCCAGAATGCTTTTAACCTTCCGCATTCCGATGTGGGGATGAAAATGATGTCCGTTGGGATCATGCTGTGTCGTAAAGGGCATACGCGATCCTCCTTCTCTCTTTCCTCTTCTTTCTTATACAAGGCCGTACAGCAGGATAATGCTGACCCAGGCGGTTATCAGGCAGATCAGGCCTACCAGACCGCCAATGCGGAAATAATCCTTAAACCGGTAACCGGCAACCTGGACCATGGTGATAGTAGTGGTTGCTACGGGAGTTGCCATGGCAAGGCTGCAGCCGAATACGCAGGCCAAAGCCACCGGCATGGGATCACAGCCGGTTTCAATGGCCATGGGAACACCAATGGCTGCCAGCATGGAAACAAGGCTGCCGTTGGACATAAACTGGGACAGCACAAAGCCTGCCACCAGAAATACCGTAACCAGTACGATGGGATTGGCCACCCAGGGACCCAGGGTGGTCATGAGCCAGTCCATGATCAGCTCGCCCACACCGGACTTGACGAAGCCCTTGGCAACCGCCAACGCTGCACCCAGAGTCACTAGGGCTGACCACTGCATATTACTCATGGCGTGCTGGCCGTCCACGCAGCCGGTGACCATCAGAACCACTGCACCGGCTACCGCAATCAAACCCAGTTCCCAGTCAAAGGGTTGGATAATGAACAGGACGATGCAGGTAAGAAATACCGTCAGGGAGATGGCCGCCTTTTTCTTGTCCAGCTCATAGTCCTCTACGCCCAGTTCAAAGGTTTCTTCCTCAAAGTCGAACCACTTAACCTGCAAATCGTACAGGAAGAACCAGTAGCACAGAGCAACCACCGTAACCATGATGGCAGCAATGGGGAGTGTACCGAAAAAGCCCATGGTCTGCGCTCCGGTTTCCTCCAGTACATTATTGGCAAGCAGGGGTGCGGTACTGCCGGCAAGAGAGCCGGTACCGCCGATAAGACCGCCCATTGCCAGCGGCAGATAGATGTGCTTGCGGCGAATATGCCCTTTGGATGATCCGCAGACCGAGGAGATCAGGGGCATATACATGGCAACCAGTGCCGCGTTTGTGGAAAACAGGGACAGAACTGCTGCGGAAACAAAGACCACGATCAGGAAAAACTTTTCGCTCCTGCCCGTGAATTTGAACAGCAGCAGACCTAGCTTTTCTGCAACACCGCTGTCAAGGAGCGACTCCACGATGATGATCATGCCCAGCACCAGCATTACATTGGTGCTGGTGAAGCAGGCAAAGGCTTCGTTGAAATCCAGTATCCCGGTAAAGATCAGGGCCAGCATACCCAGCACCGTGGTCACGGCCACGGAGTGCCGCTCTGTTATGTAGAGAATGGAAACGCAGGCAATGATGATCAAAGTAATGGTTGCATCGGACATAGGAAACCTCCTTAATTTTGATGATAGATGCGCAAAGCCGCCATTGATTTTTGTCAATGGCGGCAAAAGTGTATGGTTTCCCTATGTTCTGTTTTTGTACATTCAGGTCCCCTTGTCTACGAGATTAGCTGACGGGTTAGGGGGAGGATTCCCCTTCCTTCCGGATTCACCCCAATAATTGGTTCTCCCGCTGTCGCTTCTGCGGCACTCGACATATGCATCTTTAATTTATAGTATACGATGTTTCAATAGATTATTTGTGACCGGAATGTAAATTTCAATGTTATTCTTCTGTAGAATTGATTTGCATTATTTGCTCAATTTACGCTCAATTGGCGTTCAATGTCAAAACCACCTCTTTTTGGTACGATTTAGGGGCAGGGGGAAACTCCGGCAACGAATCTATCAAAGGAGGTCTTTTTTATGGGATCGGAGGTGAGC
>JAZURG010000029.1:0-24084 GCA_045606145.1 Faecousia sp. | reverse complement strand
CCTTGCTGTGGAAAAACCGGGTCAGCGCTGCTTCTTTTTGTAAGGTACCTGCCGGCGCGGTTTTTAAGTAGAAACCCGCCTCTTTGTCAATAAAATATACCCGGGCTGCTTTGGAGCAGCTGCTGTCATAGAGATCAGCGCCCTCCAACAAAGAATGGAAGGCATGGGGGAACTGTTCCGGACCGACTTCCAATAATTGACGTTTCATTGGTATCACCACTTTCGTACCAAAATTATAAAAAAGACAGCAGGGAATGTCAATCCCAAAGCTTTTTCATATCATGGATTGTAATTGGCCGGAGGGAGTGCTATAATAGGGCAAAAGGAGTGGTGATGATGCTGAAATTTGGAATGCCCGCATTGATCGAACTGGATACCGTGGAGGAGCATGCCGCCCTGTGCGCAGAGCTGGGGCTGGATTTTATTGAGCTGAATACCAATTTTCCCATGCAGCAGATCCATAAACTGGATCCTGAGGTACTGAACCGGCTGGGGGCGCAGTACGGACTTGGATATACCATCCACTTGAATGACGATCTGCTGGTGGCGGACTTCAATCCCGGCGTTGCCAAGGCATACTGCCAGTCTGTGCTGGATGCCATCGAATTCTCCAAGAAGATCGGCTGTAAGGTGCTGAATCTGCATATTGCCGAGGGCGCCCACTACACCACACCCGGCCGGATCGTCTATTTTTACGAAGCGTATAAGCAGGAGTATCTGCAGGGGATGCGGGTCTTCCGGGATGCCTGTGAAGCTGCGGTAGGGGACACCGGTATCCGTATTTGTATGGAAAACAGCAAGGCCTATTTTGACTTCCAGAAAGAGGCGCTGGACCTGCTGCTGGAAAGTCCGGTGTTTTTCCTGACGCTGGATATCGGTCACAATCATTGCTCCGCCTATGCGGATGAGCAGTGGATCAGAGACCGGAGTTGCCGCTTGAAGCATATGCACATGCACGATGCCAAGGGCGCTAAGCAGGATCATCAGCCGTTGGGAACGGGCGAAATGGACATTCCTGCCTATCTGGCATTGGCAAAGCAGTGTGATTGCTCTGTGCTGTTGGAGGTAAAGACAGTAGAGGGCCTGCGCCAGAGTGTAGCCTGGCTGCGGGAGAATATGTAATATACTGAGCGGGCAGCGTCAAAAGAACGCTGCCCGTTTCGTATTCCGCTGCGGCAAATGATCGTTTAGCGGCGAGCCGCCGCCCTCATTTCGCACCAAGACTTCTACTAATCGTTACTGCCTGGCCTTGCCCGGTATCGTTACTGCCTTTGTAGGGGCCGAACACTACTTCGGCCCGGGCGGATGTGGTCATCCGCCCCTACAAATTCTATCGAAAACTGACGCAAAAACGACACCGAGCGGGTTAGGGAAGTAACGAAAAGCACCGCACTGTGCACGAATTGTCAGCGGGCACTGCCCGCATAAACGATCATTTAGCATACTGTTTTGCAATTTTTCTTTCTGTATCTTGCAAAAATGAAGGAAATGGTGTATCATATTGAAAAATCATCTTAGAGGTAAATGCTATGGATATACTCTCCAAACTGCAAAATGAAGTACACCGTTTCTCCAAGGGTCAGCGGGCCATTGCCCGTTACATTCTGGAGTCCTATGATAAAGCCGCGTTCATGACCGCCAACGCTCTGGGAAGGACGGTCGGTGTTTCCGAATCCACTGTGGTTCGTTTCGCTGTGGAACTGGGGTATGACGGCTATCCCTCCATGCAGAAAGCACTGCAGGAAATGGTGGTCAACCGTTTGACCTCTGTTCAGCGTATCGGGGCCATGGGTGACCGTCTGGGCAACCAGGACATATTGTCCATGGTCATCCAATCGGATATGGACAAGCTCCGCCAGACCGCAGAACTCGTCAGCCGCCGGGATTTTGCCGCGGCAGTGGATGCGGTGCTGAATGCCCGCCGTGTATTTGTCATAGGTGTCCGTTCCACCGCGCCTCTGGCCAATTTTCTTGGTTATTACCTGAGCCAGATGCTGGACACGGTCCATACGGTCACAGCGTCCGGCAACAGCGCTGTGTTTGAAAAACTCATCAGTGTGGATGACAGGGATGCTGTCATTGCTTTCAGTTTCCCCCGTTACTCCACCTCCACTGCCCGGGGCGCGGAATACTGCCGCAGCAAGGGTGCCAAGGTCATCGGCATTACCGACTCGCTGGCATCTCCTTTGGGAAAAAGCTGCGACCATGTGCTGCTGGCCAAGAGCGATATGATCTCGCTGGTAGACTCACTGACCGCACCATTGAGCATTGCCAATGCCTTGATCGTAGCCATTGCGGCGAAACGGGAGCGGGAACTGGAGAAGAAATTCTCGGAGCTGGAGTCCCTGTGGGAAAAGTACAATGTTTACGAAAAGCAGGGTGAGGCATGATGTTTGACGGCATTGTGATCGGCGGCGGGCCTGCCGGTCTGTACGCGGCCATCCACGCGGCGGGGCAGGGAAGCCGGGTGCTGCTTCTGGAACGCAACGACCGGTTGGGCAAGAAACTGCTGATCACCGGCAAGGGCCGCTGCAATGTGACCAATCACTGCACCGCCCAGGAGGTGCTGCAGAATATTCCCCGCAATGGCCGGTTTCTGTACTCAGCAATGGACAGCCATCCGCCGAAGGCGGTGATGAACTTTCTGGAAGCCCATGGCTGCCCGCTGAAGACAGAACGGGGCAACCGGGTGTTTCCTGTGAGCGATCAATCCAGAAGTGTTCTGGAGGCGCTGAAGAGCGCTGCGGTCAAGGCGGGTGTTACCATCCGAACGGGCCGGGTCACGGACATTCTGACTACCGACGGCCATGTCAGCGGTGTGCGTGTGCAGAGTGAAACCGTACCCTGCCGCTGGGTCATTCTGGCTACCGGCGGCCTCAGCTATCCCACCACCGGTTCCACCGGCGACGGCTACCGGATGGCAAAGGCTTTAGGGCATACGGTTACCGCGTGTGAAGGGAGCCTTGTTCCTCTGGAAACTGAGGGGCAGGATTGTCCCGATATGCAGGGCCTTTCTCTTCGGAATGTGGGTGTTAAGCTGGTCAATGAAAAGGGCAAGATCCTGTATAAGGACTTTGGAGAGCTGCTTTTTACCCATTTCGGCATTTCCGGCCCCACGGTGCTGTCGGCATCCGCGCATATCAAAGGCAACTGCCGCATCGTCATCGATTTGAAGCCGGCGCTGGATGAGGGAAAGCTCAACGAGCGGATTCTGCGGGATTTGGAAACCTACCGTAACCGCACCATGGAAAACGCGTTGACAGATCTTCTGCCCAGAAGTATGATCCCTGTGGTACTGCGGCGATTGCGCATTGACCCGCAGCTGCAGGCCAATTCCTTGAAAAAGCAGGACCGTCGGGCGCTGGTAGAGCTTTTGAAGAACTTCACCGTCACCATCACTGGCAAACGGCCTGTAGCCGAGGCCATCATTACCTCCGGCGGCATCAAAACATCGGAAATTGATCCCAAGACCATGGAATCAAAGCTGGTTTGCGGGTTATACTTTGCAGGAGAGGTCATCGACTGTGATGCCTATACCGGCGGCTTCAACCTGCAGATCGCCTGGGCAACGGCTTTTGCTGCTGCCATGGCCTGCGGCAATGAATTGAAAATGTAAAAGGCATAATGATTGTATGTGCTTTGCACATGATTAAGATCTACGCATCTGCCAAGTCTGCATGTCATTCTGAGCGAAGCGAAGAATCCGCATCCCCAAACGGATCCTTCGACTCCCCTTCGACTACGCTCAGGGTCGCTCAGGATGACAGGCTAAAACAGAGCATTGACAAATGTGCCATATTATAATAAAATAACCACTGGTATTGAATATCACCGAATACGGAGGTGCTTTTATGTACGAGAAACTGGTAGCTTACGCAGCACGGCAGCTGGAGCTGGACGCAGAGGAGATCACTCCTTCCAGCACCTTTGAAAGCCTGGGCATCGACTCTCTGGACATCGTTGAGATGATCATGGATCTGGAGACCGAGCTGGGTGTCGAGCTGGAAATGGAAGATCAGCAGATCTCCACTTTCGGCGAACTGGCTGAGTTCATCGAATCCAAGCTGAACTAATTCGCCACAGTTTGAACTTTATACCCTTGTTGCGGCGGACCGGCTTGTAACAAGGTCGCACTAGTCGGGGAGATAGCGGTGCCCTGTTGCCTGCAATCCGCTATAGCAGGGATGAATTCCCACACCCGGGCTTGCCTTAGTATCGTCTGAGCCATGTAAGCGGTGTTGAAGGATCGGTCTTGCGCAACGGAATCCCGTGAACCATGTCAGGTGGGGAACCAAGCAGCATTAAGCGGATCTTTCCGTGTGCCGCGAGGTTGCCGTTCCCGAGCTGGCTGCATGGTGCCGGGTGTTAAGCCTGCACAAATGTGGGTGTGCGATCTTGTTATGAGCCGGTCTTGTACTGATTCCTTTTATTTTTGTCAGTTATCTTTACGGGCGTGTTACTTTCTTGTCTCCGAACAAGAAAGTAACCAAAGAAGTCGGTTTTCCGGGGGCTGAGTTGATTGCTCCCGCAATCAAAGCCGCCCCCGTACCCCGCGCGCTCTTACGGTAGTGTAGCATCGGTTTTCTGTTGTAATTGGGATTGTGGCAGTGAGATAGATTGCTGATCCCAAGAACATAGAAACGGCAGTGCGGTACGCTATACGCTGAACTTAAGTGTTGCGGAAGAAAAGCATGGAGTTCCCCAACGCACTATCTTATTGGCGGCGGGGGGATTCTCAAGGGGGATGCATTTGTCCGAAATGCCCCCTTGAGCCGGCTTCTTTCCTCCCTTTCTTGCCGGAACAAGAAAGGGAGCCCGCCGGGAGGCATACTATATCAAGCATTTTGCATTTACTGGAGGTGAACGCATGTATCAAGCTTTATACCGTAAATACCGCCCACAGACCTTTGATGATGTGGTAGGTCAAAGCGCGGTAACAACAACCTTAAAGACCCAATTACAAAGCGGCAAGCTGAGCCATGCGTACCTGTTTACCGGCTCCCGCGGTACCGGCAAGACCAGCTCCGCCAAGATTCTGGCCAAGGCCGTCAACTGTGAAAATCCTCAGGACGGTAATCCCTGCGGTGTCTGTCAGGCCTGCCGGACCATCGATTCCGGTGCCTGTATGGATGTTCTGGAGATCGATGCCGCTTCCAACAACGGCGTTGACAATGTCCGTGACCTGCGGGATGATGCTATCTACACACCTTCACAGGTCAAAAAGCGTGTGTACATCATCGACGAGGTCCACATGCTCTCTATTTCGGCATTCAACGCGCTGCTGAAGATCATTGAAGAGCCGCCGGAGCATCTGCTTTTCATTCTGGCGACCACAGAACTGCATAAGGTCCCCGCCACCATTCTGTCCCGCTGCCAGCGGTTCTCTTTCCGGCGCATCAGCCAGGAGGACATCGCCGCGCGGCTGCAGTATGTGGCTTATAAAGAAAACATCGACCTGGACGACAGTGCCGCCAGAGTTCTGGCCCGTCTTGCCGACGGCGGTATGCGTGACGGTCTGAGCTTGCTGGACCAGTGCGCCAGCGCCACCACCGGAGAGCTGACTGCTGAAAAGGTCTATCAGTGCCTTGGCATTGCCGGGATCCGGGAGTGCAGTGCTATGATGGCCGCCATCGCCGATCATGACAGTAAAAAGGTGCTGACGCTGCTGAACGAATCCTATGCCCAGGGTAAGGACATGGGCGCTTTGCTGGATGAGCTGGCATGTCTGACCCGGGATCTGATGATTTTGCAATCCGCTCCCAAGGAAGGCATCAGCCTGCTTTCCGGTGTGGCTTCCGATACGGATGTGAAGGGCCTTGTGAGCCGGTTCTCTTCCGGAGAGCTGGTGTACATGATGAACACCATCCAGAAGACCCTGGCTTCCTTTACCCGCAGCGCGTCCCGCCGGATGGATACGGAGCTGTGCCTGCTGAACCTGTGCCAGCCGGAGTTGTCGCTGGACGCGCAGGGCCTGAACGCACGGCTGAGCAGGGTAGAGGAGCAGCTGAAAAACGGCAGCTTTACGGTCAAAGCGCCTGTCACCCGGGAAGAACCGGAAGAGGAGCTTCCACCATTGCCCGATGACGATGACGCGCCGCCGCTGCCCTTCGAGGATATGCCCCCGGCACCCCAGAGCCCGGCAGCGGATCAAACACCCCCCGGCTTCTGGCCCGATCTGGCAGCGGAGATCCGTAAGGAACTGAAGCCGCCGGTCTCCGGCTTCTTCGCACCCACGCCCAACGCTCCGGTCCAGGGCGCCCTTGTGGGCAACACCCTGGAGCTGCGCTGCGCCAATTCCTTTACCGTAGATGTGGTCAACAAGCCGGAGATCCTGGCCTTGATTGGCCGGAAAGCATCTGCCAAGGTGGGCCGCAATGTCCTTGTGAAGGCTGTGGATAAGACCGCGGCACCCGCTGCCTCCAAAGGCATGGAGCAGCTTCTGCGCTTCTCGGAGAATCACTCCGATGTGATCAGAATCAAGAAATAAACCTGGCTCTCCCTTTGGGAGAACTGGCACGGCAAAGCCGTGACTGAGAGGGCAAAATGCCCGATATGTTATACCAACCTAAAGGAGAAGATAATTATGGCTAAAGGTGGATTCCGGGGTATGCCCGGCGGTATGGGCGGCATGAACCAGGCCGCTATGATGAAGCAGGTCCAGAAGATGCAGCAGGACATGATCCGCATGCAGGAAGAGATGGAAGCCAAGACCTACACTGCCACCGCAGGCGGCGGTATGGTGAAGGCGGAAGTCAGCGGCAAGAACGAGCTGGTGAATCTGGAAATCAACCCCGAAGCAGTGGATCCCGACGATGTGGAGATGCTGCAGGATATGGTCATTGCCGCAGTCAATGAGGCTCTCCGGGCCGCAGAGACCGAGAAGAATAACAACATGGCTAAGATGACCGGCGGCCTGAATCTGGGCGGCCTGTTCTGAGGTAAGCAGCATGCAGTATTTTCCCGCGGCGCTGCAGAACCTGGCTGACCGCTTTGCCCGCCTGCCGGGCATCGGCGGCAAGACAGCTCAGCGCTTAGCCTTTCATGTGCTGGAGCTTCCTATGGACGAAGCGCAGGACTTTGCGGATGCTATCCTTGCAGCCAAGAAGGAAGTCCATACCTGTCCAGAGTGTCAGAATCTGACCGACAGGGAAGTGTGCCCCATCTGCGACAGCGACAGCCGGGACCACAGCACCGTCTGTGTGGTTGCCGAACCCAAGGATGTGATCGCTATGGAGCGCAGCCGGGAGTTTAACGGTGTCTATCATGTGCTGCATGGCGTGATTTCCCCCTTAAATCACGTGTCGCAGGATGATATCCGTGTCCGGGAGCTGCTGACCCGGGTTGCCCGTGGAGATATCCGGGAGGTCATCATGGCCACCAATCCGGATACCGAGGGCGAAGCCACAGCCATGTACATTTCCCGTCTCCTGCGCCCCATGGAGATCAAGGTCACGCGTCTGGCCTATGGCGTTCCTGTCGGTTCCCAGCTGGAATATGCCGACGAGGTCACATTGTCCAGAGCTTTGGAAGGCCGCCAGGAGATCTGAACAAGTAAAAAGCAGCGCCCTTCCTGCACCCCGGGAAGGGCATTTTCTTTTCTTATTATTATAGCACAAATGTTCGAAAAGTCAAGTACCCACGGCACCACCAGCTATCATGCCACAAATGATCGTTTATCTGAGCAGTAGCCTAAAACGCATGTCATTCTGAGCGAAGCCGTAGGCGGAGTCGAAGAATCCGCATCCTGCAAAGAGAACGGATCCTTCGACTCGCGTTGCTCGCTCAGGATGACATGGTAACTTGGGAGTTGCTACGCTAACCATCATTTATGATGTCAGCTCCAACCGCTGCGCCCCACCGCAATAGACAGTCGTCCTCTAACTCTATCTCTATCTCTTACTCTATCTCTATCTCTATCTCTTTCTCCCCCTTGCTTTCACTTTGCTTTCGTTTTGCTTTCTCTTAGTTAGCGTGCTTGCCGCTAATTAGGGCCTGTAAATTATGCGTAAAAAATTCCAACAACGACGGCGGGAGCAAGCTCCCGCCCTACAACATGTCCGAAAAGATATATCGTAGGGCGGGGGTTTACTCCCGCCGTAAAGGTTTCATTTTGGAAACATAAGAAGCAATACGAGTTTTTTACAACCCCTTTATGCTATGTCAGTTACAATTTCGCGTAGGTCTTGTCCAGAAATTTCTGCACACCCACGATAGCACGCTTATGCTCTGCTTCGCCGATCTTACCGGCTTCATCGTACGCGGTGATGGCGAATGTAATGATCTTGCCATCCACGGCGGTGACTTCCGCCTCGGCTCTGACCTCCATACCAACAGGTGTAGCGGCCACATGCTTTAAATTCAGCTCGATGCCAACGGTGGTCTGATCTTCGCCCAGACAGCCTTCCAGCGCCTCACAGGCAGCGCCTTCCATCAGCGCGGCCATGCAGGGAGTGGCGTAGACACGCAGGCTGCCGGAGCCAACCTCCAAAGCGGTGTCAGCGGTTTCTACCAGTGTGGCGACCTCAGCTTTTAATCCAACAGTGATCTCCATAATCCATTCCTCCTATCGGTTTATTCTACCGTAATTATACCAAATAATAGGCCGGTGTCAACTAAGTGACACCGGCTTGTAAACTTTTTGTAGATTTGTTGTTGACGATCAGAGTTCTTCGCTGATTGCCAGCAGCAGAATACCGATAATCACAACAGCAATGAATGCATAGGTCTTCTTGGAGAGCTTTTCCTTCAGGAAGATACGGGAAAGCACCAGAGAAACAACGCAGACGGAAGACAGAATAGGCGCAGCGATAGCGTCCTGACCGCCCAGGGCGTACACATATGTAAATTGACCTGCGGTTTCAAATACAGCGGCCAGGATCTTGTCCTTATGCTGCTTGACGGGGCCAAACTTGACCTTTTTGGCCTTCATGAAGATGAACAGACCCAGAGCGAACAGGGCAAAGGTCAGCTCATAGCTGGTATTGGCGACTGCCTCAATGGTCTCTTCGGTGACATCCACCAGAGGAGAAGAAGCCACATCCTCGATCAGGAAGAAAGCGTCATCCAGGAAGGTGCCGAAGGCATCCAGCAGGGCGTAGACAAAGGGCATGCAGAAAGCCACGATGGCCAGACCCTTGCCCAATCTCTTTTTTCTCTGGGTTTCACCGCGGTTCTCCACAAAGCTTACACCCAGTACACCAACGGTAATGACAGCAATTGCGATCCAGGTGAAAGCGGAGATCTCCTCCTGCAGGAAAATCACGAACAGAAGTGTGCAGATAACACCTGCGGTGTTTTCGATGGGGTCAGAGATGGATTCCTCCAAAAACCGCATTCCAAAGTAGGAGAATGCCATGGAAATGATGTAGAACAGGGAAACCGGCAGATAGCGGAGCAGGTTCATGGGATTGTAATGGATATCCTGCGTCAGCAGGGTGAAGATGGCATGGGCGCCCATGACGACACCGACCCACACGCAGATCTTCAGGTGAGAATACTTCTCGGTTTCCACAGCGCCTTTCTTGTAGAAAAGCTCTGCGGTACCCCACAAAAGCGCAGTTGCGACAGAAAAGAATAACCAGGACATATTTGTTTCCTCCCTACAGTGTTACCAGGCCCGCGTCTACCATTTTCTGCAGGCTCATAAGAATACCGAGTTTTGCGTGATACCAGGTCAGACCGCCCTGGAAGTATACCGCGTAAGGCTCCCGGATGGGGCCGTCAGCGGAAAGCTCCATGGTGCTGCCCTGAACGAAGGCACCGGCAGCCATGATGACCTGGCTGTCATAGCCGGGCATATCGCTGGGGATGGGGGTGGCGAAGCTGTCCACAGGCGCGGCGGCCTGAATGCCCTTGCAGAAGGCGATCATACCCTCGGGACTTCCCAGCTCCACAGCCTGGATGATGTCGTGACGGCTTTCGGTTGCGTTGGGAACGCAGCGGAATCCCAACGGCTCATAGAGGTTTGCCGCGAAAATGGCACCCTTTTCGGCATTGGCGGTGACGGTGGGGGACAGGAAGAAGCCTTGATACAGCTGCCCCATAAGGCCGAAGTTGGCGCCCACCTCCTGGCCCAGGCCGGGAGCGGACAAACGGTAAGCGCAGCGGTCGATGCACTGCTGTGTTCCGGCAATGTAACCGCCGGAGGAAGCCAGACCGCCGCCGGGGTTCTTGATGAGGCTGCCCACGATCATGTCGGCACCTACATCAGAAGGCTCGATGGTCTCCACAAACTCGCCGTAGCAGTTATCCACCATCACCAGAACATCCGGCTTAATATCCTTGCAGAAGGCGATCAGCTCTCCGATCTGGCTGACAGAGAAGGTGGGACGGGTGGCATAACCCTTGGAGCGCTGAATGGTGATCAGCTTGGTCTTTGTATTGATGGCGGCACGGATGCCCTCGTAGTCGAACTTACCGCCCTCCAGCAGATCTACCTGCCGGTAGCTGACACCGTATTCTGCCAGGGAGCAGGGGCTGGGCCGAATACCGATGACTTCCTGCAGGGTGTCATAGGGCAGACCAACAGGGGAAAGCAGCTCGTCGCCGGGCAGCAGGTTGGCGCTGAGGGCAACGGTCAGCGCGTGGGTGCCGCAGGTGATGTGGGGACGCACCAAAGCGGCCTCCGTGTGGAACACATCGGCATAGACCTGCTCCAGCTTGTCACGGCCTTCATCGTTGTAGCCATAGCCGGTGGAAGCGGCAAAACAGGTGGCGCTGACCCGGTTTTTGCGGAAAGCGGTGAGAACCTTGGCCTGGTTGTATTCCGCCACCTTGTCGATCTCCTCAAAACGCTCTTTTAAGCGTGCGACAGTAGCATCGCCGTAGGCATACACAGCGGGGCTGATGCCCATGTTTTCATACATAGCAGTGATTTCGTTCATGTTTTATCCTCTTTTTCTACGGATTGGAAGATTCGGCTTGCCAAATCATTCAGGGTTTCCGGCTTGGTTACGATGAGTCCTGTTTCGTGCTTTCCAAGGATCAGCAATGTGTCCCCGGGTTCAATGCCGAAAAAATCCCGTGCTTCCTTTGGAATCACGATCTGTCCCCGGTCACCGACCTTGGCTGTGCCGAAGACTTTCTGGGCATTTTGCTTTCCAAGGATGTGTTTGCCGCCAGCCATGGATCACCCCTCCTTTCACACTTTTCATACTTTTCACACCTGCAAAGTATAATATATCCCGCTCCGGCTGTCAAGCACAAAGCGGGAAAATAGTCCATAAACTTGTGATAAATGATCGTTTAGCGCAGCATCCAAACCCTTCCCCCTCGGGGGAAGGTGGCTGCCCGAAGGCCAGACGGATGAGGGGAATGACAGGTTTTTGACCCCTCATCAGTCAAAAATCATAGATTTTTGACAGCTTCCCCCCAAGGGGAAGCCTTTTGGGTGCGGTGGTAGTTTGTGAGATAAACGATCAGTTAACAAACGCTTGAGCTTATCTTATCACACTGGGGCACATAAAACAAGCCGCCCGGGGTTGGGCGGCTTGTAATTTTAGAAAAACTTAAACTTCTTTGCTCTTGGTGGCGATCTCCATCAGGCACTTGGCGATGAATTCGTCGGGAGTCATGGCACCCAGATCGTCGCCCTTGCGGGTACGGACGGAAACGGTGCCGTTCTCCATATCCCGGTCACCGATGACCAGCATATAGGGGATCTTCTGCAGCTGTGCTTCACGGATCTTGTAACCCAGCTTCTCACTGCGGCAGTCGGTCTCCGCGTGGATGTTCAGCGCGTTCAGTTTCTCAGCCAGATCCTTTGCGTACTGGTGGGCACGGTCGGTGATGGGCAGAACCTTGACCTGGGTGGGCATCATCCACAGAGGCAGGGCGCCGGCATAACGCTCGATGAGGTAAGCCAGGGTGCGCTCGTAGCAGCCCAGGGAAGTACGGTGGATAATATAAGGAGTCTTCTTCTGGCCGTCGGCATCGGTGTATTCCATACCGAACTTCTGTGCCAGCAGCATGTCGATCTGGATAGTGACGATGGTGTCTTCCTTGCCGAAGACATTCTTATACTGGATATCCAGCTTGGGGCCGTAGAATGCGGCTTCGTCGATACCGACCTCGTACTCCAGACCAATATTGTCCAGAATCTCCTTCATGGTAGCCTGTGCGGCTTCCCACTGCTCGGCGGTACCCTCATACTTGATGCCTGCCTTGGCAGGATCCCACTGGCTGAAACGGAAGGAACAGTTTTCCAGCATGCCCACGGTATCCAAGCAGTACTTTGCCAGCTCCAGGCAGCCTTTAAACTCTTCTTCCAGCTGTTCGGGGCGCAGTACCAGATGGCCTTCAGAGATGGTGAACTGACGGACACGGATCAAACCGTGCATTTCGCCGGAGTCTTCGTTACGGAACAGGGTAGAGGTCTCGCCCAGACGCATGGGCAGGTCACGGTAGCTGCGGGCGCGGTTCAGATAGACCTGGTACTGGAAGGGGCAGGTCATGGGACGCAGCGCGAAGCATTCCTTTTCCTCGTCATAGGGATCGCCCAGAATGAACATGCCGTCCAGATAGTGATCCCAGTGGCCGGAGATCCGGTACAGATCCCGCTTTGCCATCAGAGGCGTTTTGGTCAGCAGATAGCCACGCTTCTGCTCTTCGTCTTCCACCCAGCGCTGCAGAGTCTGGATGACTCTTGCGCCCTTGGGAAGCAGGATGGGCAGACCCTGGCCGATCTCTTCAACAGTGGTGAAGAACTCCAGCTCACGGCCCAGCTTGTTGTGGTCACGCTTCAGTGCTTCAGCTTGGGCTTCCAGATACGCGTCAAGCTCGTCCTTGCTGGGGAAGCCGATACCGTAGATACGCTGCAGCATCTTACGGTTAGAGTCGCCACGCCAATAAGCACCGCAGCTCTTGGTCAGCTTGAAGCCGTTGTGGCGCAGACGGCCGGTGTGGTCAAGGTGAGGACCGGCGCACAGATCGGTGAACTCGCCCTGGGTGTAGAAGCTGATAACAGCATCCTCGGGAAGATCCTCAATCAGTTCCTTTTTGTAGGGTTCGTTGTGGGCTTCTGCCCATGCGATGGCTTCTGCCCGGGGCAGCTCGCTGCGCTCCAAACGGATGCGCTCCTTGACGATCTTCTTCATTTCTGCTTCGATCTGGGAAAGATGATCGGGAGTGAAGGAGAAGGGAGCGTCAAAGTCGTAGTACCAGCCTTCATCGATGGCGGGACCGATGGCCAGCTGCACCTCGGGCCACAGCCGCTTGACGGCCTGGGCCATCACGTGAGAACTGGTGTGCCAGAAGGTCTTGCGGTACTCGGGGTTTTCAAAGGTGTACAGATTTTCTTCGGACATAATACATTCCTCCTTTTGTAATTAGGGGAGGGTATAAAAAATACCCACACCCTGAAAAAATCAGGGGTGGGATACAAAAGTATTCCACGGTTCCACCCTGGTTGCAGCATGTGCTGCCACTCATTGGTACTGTAACGGGTACACCCGGCAGGGCATTTCTTCCCTGCGGCTCAGAAGTGGTATCGCACAAAGCAGTGTTGCAAAGCCTTCTCACCAACCGGCTTCTCTCTGGGCAGCTTACCATGGGCGCGTGTCTTCATCGCAGCCTTTTTCTAATAAAAGAATTTAGCACAGATCGGCAGGAATGTCAATCCCCAGTTTTTTGGTGATCGCTGCGGCAAACAGGCAAAAGTGGAGCGCTTTGGTGGATAAAAAGGGTAATTTGAAAGGCGAATGGAGGAAAAACGGTAGTCATAACACGGAAAGAAAGACTGGTAACGAGGGTTACATAATTCGACGAATTATGTTAACAAATGTAACTATTTCTACAATATATTGTGTAGAAATGCGTAGAAACACAAGATATCTGGTTAGAAAGTTAACATAACGCAAAATACAAAAAACAGTAAAAAGTTGTCGGTTTTCTTGTTTTACTGATAAATGCTTGACTTTTACAAAATATTTGTTATAATAGGTACAAATTCTTGGTATAAGAATTGGCTGTAATATTTTGTAACCACTCGTCACTATAATATTACAACACAATATATTGCGAAAGGAGGTACCTTCCATGCAAGAACGCAAACAAGATATAGTAAAGAGAAAGAATCCGTTCATCCGTGTCGCGGTGCTGTTAGTTCCACTGGTAGTACTGCTGCTTCTGTCACAGACCGTTTTCGCACAGAATACATATGTCATTACTGATGGCAGCCGGGTTTTGGTGCATACATCTTCTGCTACTGATCCCGCTGCAGTTCTGAACGAGGCCGGTCTGGCACTTGGCGCGGATGATACCTATACTACGCAAACAGGAATTGGTGTATCAGAAATCACTGTGCAGCGCAGCCGTACTGTTACTGTGGATAACTGCGGCGAAAAGTTTGAAGTAACTGCCACAGATGAAACTGTGGGTGAACTGCTGAACAGATTGAGTATTTCTCTGGACGGGCATGTTGCTGTTTCTGTACCGCTGGAAATGGATACATACGACGGTATGGCAATTACTGTTTCCCGTACGGTGCAGGATGTGCAGACCTATACCACCGCCATAGCACACGACGTCACCTATTACAATGATTACTCTTTGCCCGCCGGTACAGAAATCGTTGTAACAGAAGGTCAGGACGGCCAGATGCTTTGCACCGCGAATGTGGTCTATGTGGACGGCAAGGAAACAAACCGTACCGTAACCCAGCGGACGGTGATCCAGCAGCCTGTGGCTGAGGTCGTTGCTGTAGGTGTTGGCTGTGAACCGCTTCCCCCCAAGGATCCGGCAGATGAGCTGACGATCACAAAACGGCATATCATCCTGCCCACCGGTGAGGTTTTGACCTATACCGGAACGATGCAGGTGGTTGCAACCGCATACAGCCAGTTTGATCAGGGCTGCGGCACCATCACGGCTACCGGTACGACTGTGCATGTTGGTAGTGTAGCAGTGGACCCCAGAGTCATCCCCCTGGGAACCCGGATGTTTATCGTCAGCAATGACGGCGACTATGTTTACGGCATCGCCTGCGCTGAGGACACCGGCAGCTCCATCAAGGAAGAGAAGATCGACCTTTACTATCCCACTGTTGAAGAGTGTTTGAACTTCGGCAGACGGAATGTAACCGTATACTTCCTTGGATAAACTTTGACTTAGGAATTGAAAAACCGCCTTTCTTTTGGTATACTTACCGGAGAAAGGCGGTTTGTTTATGGTTGATGTTTGCAATATTCAAGTGATGAAGCCTCTGCTTGCGGAGCATGGCTTTCATTTTTCAAAGGCCAAAGGCCAGAATTTTCTGATTGCCCGCTGGGTACCGGAGCGAATCGCGGAGGAAGCAGGGGTGGATGCCTCTGCCGGTGTGATGGAGATCGGCCCCGGTATTGGTCCGTTGACCCAACAGCTTGCGCTGCGTGCGGGAAAGGTCTGCGCTGTGGAGCTGGATACCCGGCTGAAGCCGATTCTGGATCTGACAGTAGGGGAGTTTTCCAATCTGGAAATTTTGTGGGATGATGTGCTGAAGCAGGATGTGGCGGCGTTGGTGAAAGAAAAGTTTGCCGGTCTGCGGCCCATGGCCTGTGCTAACCTGCCGTACTATATTACTTCTCCAATTCTAACCGCCCTGTTGGAAGCCGAGTGCTTCGATTCTGTGACCGTAATGGTGCAGAAGGAAGTGGCTCAGCGGATCGCTGCTAAACCGGGTACGGCGGACTACAGCGCTTTTACGGTGTTCTGCCAGTACTATGCCGAGCCGGAGATCCTCTTTGATGTACCCGCAGGATGCTTCCTGCCCCAGCCGAAGGTGACCTCCGCTGTGATCAGCCTGTGCTGCCGCAAGGAAATGCCATGGAGAATCGATAATAAGGATATTTTCTTCCGTACAGTCCGGGCCAGCTTCGCTATGCGGCGTAAAAAGCTGAGTAACGGTCTGGCTTCGGGATTCCCGGAACTGGGTAAGAGCGGGGCAGAGGATGTGCTGATCGCCTGCGGTTTTGATGCCAATGTCCGGGGCGAAACACTGGATATTCCTGCTTTTGCCGCCATTGCCAATGAAATCGCCGGGAGGAAAGCCAAATGATAGAATTTTTGTTCCTTGATCTTGACGATACCATCCTGGATTTTCACAAGGCAGAAAAAATCGCCATCAGCAAGACCTTCCGGAGCTTTGGTATTGATCCGACGGAGGAAGTGCTTGCCCGATACAGCCAGATCAATAAGGAGTGCTGGCACAAGCTGGAGCTGGGTCAGTGGACCCGGGAGCAGGTGCTGGTAAAACGGTTTGAACTGCTCTTTGGCGAATACGGTATTGTTTGCGACGGCACACAGGTGGCCCGGGCCTATGAAAAGAATCTTTCCATCGGCCATTATTTCCTGCCGGGGGCGGAAGAAGCGGTAGATTCGCTTTCAAAAAAGTACAGACTGTTTCTTGCCAGCAACGGCACGGCTTCTGTGCAACAGGGCCGCATGACCAGCGCCAATCTGTACCGTTTCTTTGAAAAGGTATTTGTATCTCAAGAACTGGGTGCCAACAAGCCTGCCAAGGAGTTTTTTGCGCGGGCAACGGCGCAGATCCCGGGATATGATCCGGCCAAAGCCATGATGGTCGGCGACAGCCTGACATCGGATATTTTGGGCGGCATCAACGCAGGTATGAAAACCTGTTGGGTCAACCCACACCATGCCCCTGCCAACCCGGAGATCCCTGCGGATTATGAAATAGAATCCTTAACGCAGCTGGAAGCGCTGCTGACATCGCTGAAAGAAATATAAATGATCGTTTAGCGCAGCAGCAATGCTGCGCAGTTGAGAGTTGAAAGTTGAGAGTTGAAAGTGATTGTGTCGGCTTCGCCGACTATTTCAAATCATTTGCCTTAAGCAAATACAACAACTCTTAACTCTCAACTCCTAACTCTTAACTCCGCTGCTAAGCGGATAAACGATCATTTACAGCACAACGGGAACGGGATTTTGAATGGTCATACTTTGCTCTGTCACATGACAGTCCATAGCCAGAACGGTAACGCCTGCGGCAGAGGCTTCCCGTAAGGCGGTGCCAAAATCCGGATCTGTTGTATCGTTGGGGTGCAGACATGTTACATCTGTCATTTGGATCACGAACAGCACATAGCAGTCAAACCCATCCCGGGTCGCCTGTGCCAGATGACGCAGATGCCTTGCTCCCCGCTCTGTTGGGGCATCCGGGAATGCGCAGATACCGTCATTTTCCAAAGTAACACCTTTGACTTCCAGAAGACAGGGCTTTCCGTCTTTGGTAAAGGAAAAGTCAAAACGGGAACTGCCGTGAAAGCTTTCCGGTTTCAGATTTTCGATGTTTCCCAAACCACCGCTCAAGAGCCATTCTTTGGCGGCTGTGTTTGGCGCCTGAGAATCCATATTGATGAGCCTGCTGCCTTTTTGTACGGCGATGAGATCGTACCGGGTCTTTCTGGCAGGATTGTCTGATTTCTGACACCAAACCTGTACCCCGGGAATCAATAATTCCCGACACCTGCCGGTGTTCTTTACATGGCAGATTTCTGCTTGCCCGTTGATCTCAACATGGGCGATGAATCGGTTGGGCCTTGTTAGGAATCTGCCGGAAACCATATTTGTGTATTGCACATCATCACATCCTTTTCTATAGAATAACAGATGATCTTCTGCTTGCCAAGAGAAAGATCAGAAGGAGAAGCTATGATCGCGAACTACCATACCCATACCCCACGTTGCCGCCATGCAGAGGGAACAGAAGCGGAATATGTTCAGGCTGCGTTTGATGCAGGACTTGAAATTCTGGGTTTTTCTGACCATACACCCTATTGGTTTCCTGGGGATTATTACAGCAATCACCGGATGTTTCCCAATCAATTGGGGGAATACTGTGATGCCGTTCGCAGTATACGAAAGCAGAACAACGGAAAATTGCAGATCCACCTTGGCGTGGAAGTAGAATACTATCCTGCTTATTTTGCAGAGTTGCTGCCCAGATTGCGTGACAATGGGATCGAATATATGTTACTGGGTCAACACTGGGTTGGAAGTGAGATCGGTGAGCCATACTGCGGCCGTGCTACTGAGGATTTGTTTACTTTGAAGCGGTATTGTGATCAAGTAGTGGAAGCGATGCAAACCGGATTGTTTACCTATCTGGCGCATCCTGATCTCATAAAGTATGTGGGTGAACCCAAGATCTATCGGCAGTATATCCGTGGCCTATGCCGGGAGGCAAAGGCCTGCGGTGTGCCGTTGGAGATCAATCTGCTGGGAATAAGAACAGGAAGAAATTACCCCAACCGGATGTTCTGGGAAGTGGCGGCGGAGGAAAACTGTGATTGTATCATTGGCTGTGACGCACATTTTCCACGTGACATTACAGACACAGAGGCGGAGCAAAAAGCACTGGCGCTGGTGCGTGATCTGGGACTGCATCTTATGGATACGGTAAAGCTTCGATCCATCGGATAAAAACAAGGAATATCCATCGGATAAAACAAGGAATAGGTCTTGACTTTCTATTAAATTATGGTATAATCTAACCTGTTCCAAACGGAGGCATAGCTCAGCTGGTTAGAGCGCATGCTTCACACGCATGAGGTCACAGGTTCGAGTCCTGTTGTCTCCACCAAAATGACACCCCAAAACCAATGGTTTTGGGGTGTTTTTCTGCATTTAGCGAACTTTTTTAAGCTGTATTCTTCGAACCGCTTTGACTTGCTTGTAATTTGCTTGTAACCGCAAGAGGTTTGTTTACTTTAGATATCTCTGCCAGAATGTCATTTTTATCTAAATGGGTGTAGTATTTATCGGTTACTTTGATGTCTGAATGGCCCATCATGCGGCGCAAAATCTCCGGTTTTACGCCATTTCTTACTGCCAATGTGGAGAAAGTATGCCTGCAGGCATAAGGTGTCATATCTTGGCAACCAATCTCTTTCATCAATTCTTTGAAATCTCGCTTTCTGAAATTGGTGAAATCTTTGTTGCCGTCATAGGCATCGATTAGCCTGCTATGGGGCAAAAATGTAAATCGAGTCCTGTTGTCTCCACCAGAATAACAAAAGACCACCCATCGGGTGGTCTTTTGTTATTCTCTGTGAAGGAAAGGACTCAAACGCAAAGCAGTGCGACTGTGTTATTCAGTGGTGACGTTTTTTTAAATTCAGCGGTGGCGTTTTTTAAAAAAGATGTTGACAGCTCAACCAATAAGATGTACAATACAGAAGTTGACAATTCAACATGTTTTTTCCAGGAGGTAAACTGTGTTAAATCGATTCGCTCGCTTTTCTCTGGCGATTTCTGAAATTGACCGGTGCTGGCACAAGCTGGCTGGGGATGAAATGGCTAAGTATGAACTCAATAGTCCGCATGCTGTTTACCTTACGACTCTCTATAATTTTGAGGAAGGGATTACCGCCGCTAAACTAGGGGAGCTGTGCTGCAAGAATAAGGCGGATGTTTCCCGTATGGTGGCCATTCTGGAGAAGAAAGGTCTTGTGCGCAAGGAAGCCGTTGGCGGCAACCGTTACCGTGCCAGACTGCTGCTGACGCAAGAGGGCAGGCAGGCTGCGGAGCATGTACAGCAGCGGGCAGCGGTTGCTGTTGAACTGGCCGGGTCCGGTATGACCGATGCGGAACGGGAAGTGTTTTACCGTTGTCTGGAACGGATCACGACCAATTTACAGACCCTGAGCAAAGAAGGTTTGCCCCGGTAATCGATAGCGGGGGAAGAGGACCGGTCCTGCGACCGGATATCATTCTCCCGGTGCCATTGCGCTGCCTTTATTGGCAGACATAGATAAAAACTTCCGGTAGAGAAGCGATTCTACACACCGGAGAGCGAAGCCTCCGGAAGTAGGTGGAAAACTTCCTGCTTATATGTTATCCTGAAATATGAAGATTGAAAGGCAGGTAAAGCACCTATGAGAACTGTAAAAATCGTTGCGGATTCCTCCGCGAATGTAATGAAACTGAATACCGTTGCGTTTGACGCGGCACCGCTTAAGATCATCACCGCTGAGAAGGAGTTCGTGGATAACCGGGAGCTGGATCTGGATGACATGATCCACTTCTTCAAATCCTACAAGGGCAGATCCCAGACGTCTTGTCCCAATCCGGAGGATTGGCTGACAGCTTTTGGCGATGCGGAGGATATTTACTGCGTTACCATCACCAGCGGACTGTCCGGCAGTTACAATGCTGCCTGCATTGCCAAGGATATGTACGAAACAGAGCATCCGGGCAGACGGGTATTTGTGATAGACTCCCTTTCGGCAGGTCCTGAGCTGACACTCATCATCGAAAAATTGGAAGAACTGATCGGTGCGGGAAAGTCTTACGAAGAGATCTGCGCATATATATCGGAATACTTGAAGAAGACCGGCCTGCTTTTTATGCTGAAATCCCTCAATAACTTCGCTGCCAACGGTCGTGTATCTCCGGCAGTTGCCAAGATTGCAGGTGTTTTGGGCATCTGCGTTGTGGGCAAGGCCAGTGATGCGGGCACCTTGGAGCCTACGGATAAGTGCCGGGGCGAGACGAAATCCTTAAACGCGATTATAAAGCACCTGAAAGAAAGCGGCCTGAAGACCGGAAAAGTGCAGATGGCCCATTGCCTGAATGAAGAGGCTGCCAATAGGCTGAAAGACATGATCGAGACAGAACTGCCGGGAGTGACCGTGAAGATCGGTATCAATCTGGGCCTGTGCAGTTATTATGCAGAAAAGGGCGGCTTGCTCATCGGTTACGAGAAATTCTAAGGGGAACTACTATAATGGCTTCAGAGAGAGAATCATCCAGAAAAGCGGTAACCAAAAATAAAGTGCAGCCGGTAAACGGATTCGTGATGACCGTTTTGTATTACGGGGTGCGGTTTTACTTATTTCTTTGCGGTGTAAAGCTCAAGAAAACCAACAAAGTCGGAAAACCGGAAAGCCCGTCCATCGTTCTGTGTAATCACGGCTCCTTTATTGACTTTATTTACGCGGCTGCGTTGCTCAGAAAATACAGACCGCATTTTATCGTAGCGCGGCTGTATTTTTACCACAGCATCCTCGGCTGGCTTTTGCGCAAGGTGGGCGCATTCCCCAAGAGCATGTTTGCAATGGATATGGAGAATGCCAAAAACTGCCTTACAGTACTGAAGAACAAGGAAATTCTGGCGATGATGCCGGAAGCAAGGCTTTCCACCACCGGACGATTTGAGGATATTCAGAACAGCACCTACTCCTTTATCAAAAAAGCCGGTGTCAATGTCTACTCCGTTAAAATATGCGGTGACTACCTGGCGGATCCCAAGTGGGGCAAAGGCTTCCGGCGCGGCTCCGTAGTGGAGGCTGAACTGGAGCTGCTATTTACTGCGGAGCAGGTGAAGAGCCTTCCTTTGGAGCAGATGAAGTCGGAAATTGAGCAGCGCCTGTCCTATGACGAATTCCGTTGGCTTCAGCAGCGGCCACGGATACACTATCGGTCACGGCGTCTGGCGGAAGGCCTGGAGAATATCCTGAGTACATGTCCGGTTTGCGGCAGAAAGTATACGATCACAACAAAGAAAAACACTGTCTATTGCGAATGCTGTGGGTATTTGACATCACTGAACGATCGTTATGGGTTTGATGACGATTTCTACTTTCATGATCTTACCCAGTGGTATGATTGGCAAAAGCTGCTTATGAAAAAGGAAATCACTGAAAAAGAGGACTATATGTTGTCTTCCAAGGTGGAACTGCGTTTGCGTGGAAATGGCAGCAGTCTGACAAGGCATGGCGGTTTCGGTATTTGTACACTCAATCGGGACGGCCTTACATACTCCGGCACCAAGGACGGAGAGCCTGTCAATCTCCATTTTTCTATCCAGCGGATCTATCGGCTGCTCTTCGGAGCCGGTGTGAATTTTGAAATATATGACGGCACAGAGATTTTCTTCTTTGTGCCGGAGGAAAAACGATCAGCTGTGGATTGGTATGTGGCATCGGAAATCTTGCACGGTGATGCCGAACAAGCGGCCAAATAAGGAGGAATTGTTATCCCTACGAGAGAGAAAGAAATCCGGGAGCAAGAGAAAGCATATTCCAGTATCAGCGTTCGCTCCTTTGTGACGGTGGCGGCGCTGCTGCTGGCGGTATTGTTTTTCTGCGGTTCGCTGTCTTATTTTGTTCCCCAGGGAGCCTTTGAAAGAGATGCGGACAGCAACATTATCCCCGGTACATACCAGGCGGGGGAAGTAGAAGGCATTGCCATTTGGCGTGTTCTCACAGCGCCGCTGCGGGTGTTTGTATCAGAGGACGCGATTACGATCATTATGATCAGTATATTCCTGCTTGTGATGAGCGGTGTATTTAACCTGCTGGATAAGACCGGTGGCATCAAAACCTTCATTGCATACATTATGCGCAGTTTGCGTGACAGCGGAGGACCTGTAGTGTGTGTTACTGTGCTGCTGTTCATGCTCTTTGGCAGCCTGTTTGGCATGTTTGAGGAATTGGTGACACTGCTCCCACTGATCATTGTGTTCATGCTTTCTATGCAGCTGGATACGATGATGGGATTGGGTGCATGCCTGCTGGCAGCATGTTTTGGCTTTTCTACCGCCATCGCCAATCCCTTTTCTGTAGGCACGGCAGCCCAACTGGCAGGGATCCATGTATCCTCCGGTGTGTGGCTTAGAATCCTTTTCTTTGTTGTTGTTTATGCGGTGCTGTGCATATTCCTGATGGGATATTTGAAAAAGATCCACCGTGATCCTAAAAGCTCTCTTACCTATGAGATGGACCAAAAGAAGCGGGAAAGCCTTACCGATCAAAGGGAGGATGCGACGGAGGATCGGCAAAGGATTTTCCGGATTTATGCTGTCTTTTTTGCGATACAGGGCGCTCTGCTGGTGGCAATTGCCTGCATACGGGCAATTTCCGGACTTGCAATCCCGATTCTTGCGGCAAGCTTTTTGATCTCCGGTTTGATCGCCGGTCAACTGGTTTGTAAAGATTTCCGGCGGGTGCTGGCCTGCTTTCTGCAAGGCGCGGCGGCAATGCTTCCAGCGGTGGCTATGATCGCGCTTGCTTCCTCTGTGAAGCTGGTGATGGTCGAGAGCAATATCATCGATACGGTCATGGATGCTGTGCTGCGGCTGCTGACGGGAAAAGGAAAGTTTGTTACGATTCTTTTGACTTATGCGCTGATCCTGTTTTTGCAGTTATTTATCGGTTCTGCGTCGGCAAAAATCTTTTTGGTGATGCCGATTGTTTTGCCGATCACCAACGCACTGGGCATTTCTCCCACGCTGGTCATTCTGACCTACTGTATGGCAGATGGATTTACCGATGTGATCCTGCCCACCAATCCGGTGCTGCTTATCGGCTTGTCAATGGCCAATGTATCCTATTGGAAATGGCTGAAATGGACATGGAAATTGCAGCTTTTGTTATTGTCTGTTTCCGTGTTTGTCCTGTTTTTTGGCGTTATGATCGGTTACTAAAAGGGAGAGTGTTTCTATGAAAGATAAAAAACAATTATGGCAGGCGGTTAAATTTACACTGTTTTCCATTTCCGCAGGTATTGTTCAGATCGGCTCCTTTGCAATTTTGGAGATATTTATTAAGGATTACTGGATTCCGTATTTGATTTCACTTGTGTTGTCGATCCTGTGGAATTTCACACTGAACCGTCGCTACACCTTCAAATCCGCAGCCAATGTACCTGTGGCGATGGCAAAAGTGTTTGGATTCTATCTGGTATTCACACCGCTGTCTACATACCTTGGCAATCTGGCAGAGGGCTTTGGGGTCAACGATTTTGTAATTCTGATCGTTACCATGCTTTGTAACTTTGCGCTGGAATATCTGTTCTGCAAATTCGTGGTCTACCGTGGACAGGAAGATACACTGAAATAATCGATATATGTTCAAAGGAAACAAAGTACGCAGATTGACCGTGGGAAAGGCCCAAAGTATCAGCTTTTTTATCGAAAACGTGGCAGGAGATGTCTATTCCCACCTTTGCTGTATTTTGTGGCGATGTGATGGGCAATGTTGATGCCGGGGTATCCGTAAAACGCGGCAGCGTTGACGGCAGTGTGGATGCGGGAGTCAGTGTGACCGTCACAAAGTGAAAACAACCCCGGACGGGATATCCCGTCCG
>JAZURG010000028.1:0-4763 GCA_045606145.1 Faecousia sp. | reverse complement strand
TAGGGGAAAGTCCGGTACGGGCTTTCAGATCGATAACATATTCTGCGTACTCGTGAAACTTCTTTCGCTTGTCGATCTCGTATCCCGCCCGGATCTCTTCTTCAAATTTGATGGCCGCGGCTAATGCGGCTTTTTCAATCTGCTTTTGGCTCATGCCGGGTTTGTCAGGAGTCCAGATTTTATATCTGCGGCGCTGCTTGCCGGTCCAGTCCAGACCATCGGAAACAAACAGACGATAGTGCAGCAACTCGCCATTTTTCCGGTATCGTGCTTGTATGTATGCCATAAGTTAAAATCTCCTTTCTTTGAAACTGGCTCACGGTTATCATAAGCCGTGAGCCAGTTGGTGACAAATGTGCGGACTTACTGTTCGCAGCTGATCCAGCGCAGGAAGCTGTCCCAGTGGATCAGATAGGTTCTGCCGATCACCTTGCAGGGCAACTCCTTCATACGGATCGCTCGGCGCAAGGTGTACTCGCTGATGTTGATGCCGCTCTTCTTGGCGCGTTCAACCGTCTGCTTCATATTCATGACGTTCATATCCATAATGTTATCGTGCATCTCGTTCTCTCCTCCAATTTCGTTCATATTTTTCTAGTAATCGCAGAATTGTCTGATGAATTCGTTCTGTGCTATAATTTTTCGGGAAGTAACGGCGGATTTCCTTCAAATCAAACCGCAGTTTTTCTTCCTGATTTGCCTTGGGCTGTCGCATCAGCTCAAAGATCCGATCCATGTCCAGCTCTCCTGACTGGCTCAGTTTCTTCAACTGCTGGGACTGGGAAAGCGAGGGAGTGCAGTCCTCGCTTTCCATAGTCTCAAGCAGATCCCGCTGCTCGGATTCCTTCAGATAGGAAAGTTCCACAGCGGGAGTCAGGGCAATCTTGCCCTGATCTACCATCTGCAGGATCTCCGGGATCAGATTGGTGAGCCGGATGTAGCGCTGAACTTGACGGGCACTTTCGCCAGTCGAAGAACCAATTAATTCATCAGATCTCAGCTTCGTGCCAAGTTGGCACGAAGTACCTTGGTGGCTGATAGCCTCCATCTTCATTTTGTAAGCGTGAGCCTTCTCACTGGGCAGCAGGTGTTCCCGGTGCAGGTTGCTGTCCACCAGCGCAATGATGGCCGCATCCCGATCCATGGAATAAATTAAGGCAGGAACCGTTTCGATTCCTGCCTTTTGGCATGCCCGCAATCTCCGGTGGCCGGAGATCACTTCGTATTCATCTGTATCGGTGGCCCGCACCGTGATGGGAGTCAGAAGTCCTTGGGTGAGAACGCTGAAGACCAGCTGGTCCATTTCCGCGTCGTCCTTCACCTGGAAGGGATGTCCATCGAAGGGCCTTAGTTTCTCGATGGGCAGGAATTCCGCTCTGGGCGGTGATGCGCTCATAGTTTTACCTCCTTTGCGTGTTAACAAGATTTGTGAACGAACCCCGAAAGACCTGTTTTGCCTGATAGGCAATTCGGTTCTTTCTTTGTATCCTTGTTAACAAGATTAAAAATAGAATAGTAAGTGTGAAATACTGCCGTATTTCCTGAACAGAATTGAGATAGATTCGGGAAACGTTCAGTTTTTCCGTGAACGGTGGTTTACTATCAATCCCATTCTGCCGGGAGATCAGTTTCATCGACTACCGGGAAATCCTCCGTGATTTCCAACTGCTCCATCACAGGCTCTACATTCTGAATTCTACGCCAGGAACGCTGCGTTCCGAATTCCGGATACCGCTGATTCTTACATTTCTCCCAACCGACCACAGCATTGTTCATAATGTCGCCGATTTCCTTCAGTTCCCAGTCCTTGGGCTTGCCAAACTCATTTTTCAGAGCATCCTTGAACAACAGCTGGGTGCAAACATATTTGCCGGTGTAATTGTCCAGGAAGGCTTGAATCATACCTGCCTTGGGATCCTCGGGCATGAACTCCCGGCGCAGCCGTTCGGCCTCTGCTTCCATCGCCGGGGAGAGATCCAGGGAGAAGTTACCGCTGCGGTAGATTTCCATTACCTCTGCCCAAAGCTGTTCGATGTATGCCCGGGAGGAAGTCTCATCGGCAAGCAGATGGATTTCTGCCTTCTCCCGGTGCAGCGGGACAGGCAGGAAACGCCGGTTGCCGGTTCTGTCCAGAGGCAGGAAGGACAGGGTGTTGGTGGTGCCGCCGAAGACGCACTGCCGCTGACGGTCCTTGGGGAACTTGTCGTAGGGTGTCCGGTAAGTTTCCTTCATGCGGCTGATGAATGACTTGATTTCCTCGATGCTCTTAGCATTGGCGGTTGCCAGCATTTCTGACATCTCAATGATCCAGTGACCCTGCATCTGCAGATACACATCATCCTTGTCGATCCGCTTCAGATCATCTGTGAACCACTCATCCTTCAGTGCCAGAAAGCGGAAGAAAGTAGACTTGCCCGCACCCTGGCCACCGGCCAGACAGAGCATGTAATCGAATTTGATACCCGGCTGAAAAACCCGGGAAACAGCCCCCAACATGAACACTTTCAGCACTTCCGTGGTGTAGGCGCAAGGCTCTGCTCCCAGGTATTTGCTCAGCACATAGGGCAGCCGTTCCTCTCCATCCCACCGTAAAGCGGACAGATAATCCCGGATGGGGTGGAACTGGTTCTCATTGGCGATGATCTTGACCGCGGCCTGGATCTTTTTCTCCACGGACAGACCGTAGTTATGCTCCATGTAGTGCATGATGTACTGGTAGTCCGTATCGGTGATGGTGGTGCTGGAACGGACCCAACCCACATCCTTCACGATGTCCTGTCGGTCGGTCAGAATGTTCTGCCGGATAGCATCCTGCAGGACGGGGTCATTCCGGAGAACCACCAGGCAGTTGTCGATGGTCTGGCAGATTTCCTTCTTCTTATTCCGCTTTAGCATCCGTTTCACTTGAGGAAGCGTCAAGGATTTGGATTCGCTCATAAATTTGCTTCACCTCCTCTCTGCAGGTTAGATAGATCTCACGCTTTTCCTCTTCAGTGCCGAAAGCCAGCGTGCAGAGCAGGTACTTCACTCGAGCGGAATTCTGCAAAGCTTCCACAAACAAAAAATGGAAGTCCTCTCTCTGGTCTGCGGGAGCGAGGAACTTCCATTGATAGAGAAGCTGATTGTAGCGCCGGAGAGTTACCAGGGCCTCGTGTACCCAGGTTTCAAATTCCAGCTGTGCCTGGGATTTGGAGAGTACGGGATACTCGGATTCCTCATCCAGAGAAATTCCGAAGTCCATAGCCAGCTTACGGGCCGCGGATGCGGGCGCGATTCCAAAGAGGCGGGAAGTGAAGGTGATCACGTCCCCGGTAGCACCGCAGCCAAAACAGTAGAAGGTTTCGTCCACCTTCATACTGGGACGGCGATCATCGTGGAACGGGCAGACCCCCATGCCCTGGGAATCCACATGGATCCCATAGCTTTCAGCTGCCTGCCGGGTGGTGACGGATTGCTTGATGTGCGCGTAATTGATCAAACCGGCGTCACCTCCTT
The DNA here is from genome assembly GCA_045606145.1 of Faecousia sp. GTDB lineage: Bacteria > Bacillota > Clostridia > Oscillospirales > Oscillospiraceae > Faecousia. The sequence continues at coordinate 1,268 of JAZURG010000028.1, read as the reverse complement.
ATTTGACTTTCGAAAGCCGTTTCAGGATCTTCTCCAGTTGCGTGTAAATCGCATCCAGCTTGGCATTGACTTCCGCGATGTCCTCACGGTAGATGCTGCCACCGGCATTCAGTTTTCGGGCCATCTGATTGACATTGTTTCCGATGGGTCCCAGTTGATGGAGGATTTCCCTCAGCTCCGGAATATCCAGCTTGACGATGTAGCCGTCAATGACCATCTTCCGGACAAAGGCACCCATGTTGGATGTCCCGAATTCGGCCATCTTCTGGTGGATCATGTCCAGCTCCTCCTGGGAAACCCAGATTTTCAATTGCTTGTCCCGCTTTCTTTCCGGCGACAGCAGGATCCGCTCGCGTTTAGGTTTGATCATACTTCACCACGGCGCGCTTGGAATAGTACCGGGGACATTCCACAACCAGAACGCGGAAGCTCTGCTTGCAGCTGTGAACACATCTGCAGCAAAGCTCGTTGTAGCACCGGCGGCCCCGTTCATTTAGGAACAGGGACCATTCGTGCTTCATTTTTTGAGGCATTCTCGGCATCACGCTTTTCTCCTTTCGTAGGGTGTGTTTTTGGAATTTTGAAGGGCGGTATCTGATGGTTTTCGGGGTGATTTTCGGCATTTCCAGAACCTGAAAACGGCGTAATTTTTCTGGAGGTCCTGGGGTATTACCTAACCCGAATTGCGGAAACTGTAGCGTTTCGGGGCAACAAAAAAACCACCATTTCCGCAGTCGCGGAGATGGTGGTTTCAGCCTCCAAACTTATAAAAATGTGTCGCTGATCCTCCGGATGAATAAGCCCATGCCCTGGAGAAAGACCGGGATTCCAATACACATTACCAGAGAGATGGAGAGAAGAATCACATTCTCCCGGTTTCCCTGCATGAGGTGGTGGATCCAGAATCCGGCAAGTATCAGTGTCAGTAGCCCGGAGAGTAATCCGGACAACCGGTCCAGAATATTCAGAACTGCCTGTAGCAAGCCCAGAATCACCAACAACGGTATTTTCAGTAGCATCATTGGAATCTTTAATACGCCCATGGCATTCCCTCCTTTCCGATTCCATTTTAGGGCATGAAAAAAGCGGCAGTCAAATCTGCCACGACACGCACCTGTATGAAGCTGCTGAAGCTCGCTTGCGGGTTCTTTCCCATCCTCGCCCTTCACTTACTATTATACCGTTTTTCTGAGCAACACCTAAAAATAACGCAAATTTGCATTTTTGAGTCTAGCAGAGATGTAACTGTCGCAAAATTGCGACAGTTA
>JAZURG010000027.1:0-6966 GCA_045606145.1 Faecousia sp. | reverse complement strand
TATTTCAGGGTATTTACCAGCCAGCCTTGGGGATTCTCACTTTCACATAGCTGTTCTGATTTCTGACAGGCGATCCGGAAAGTCTCCTGTACGGCTTCTTCGGCCAGCGATTCGTTCTTGATGATGCTATTTGCATAGACGAATAACATATCAAACATTTCCATGTAAAGCTTCTCTATCAGTTCATGATGCATATCTATCATTCTGTGCCAACACCTCCCTTCAACTTTCCCACTTATTTTAACAAATATTGACAATAATTGCAACCATCCTGTTATTTGAGCCAAATGTCACTTTTTTCTGGTCTCATACATACATGTTTGCGCTGGTTGCGGCGCAAGTAAAAATATGCCAAAATGCGGCAGATGCTTCTTGACCAGGCACGAACATTTACGGCTCTTTTACCACACGATCGCCCAGGCCCTTATTGGTCTCCTGTTAGGACCCTGCTGTGTTTGGCAGCAAAGGAGAGAAAACCATGAGGGATGAAGACCAGAGAAACAAAAAGATGTCCAGAAGCAAAAGCAAAACTTACAGAAAGAATAAAGGTGGAAGCCCAAGAGAACTTCCACCCATTATCGTTCGATGCCTTGCTGCTGCCATCCCGCGTTATGAAAAGATCATTTGCAGCGTCGGTAAACTGACGCTGCGTTTTTCATTCACAGGGAATCGTGTATGGGAGGGGCTGTGATATGCCAACAGTCACAGACCTTGCAGCAAAGAAGAGAAAAGCGTTTCCAATCAGATTTATAGCCGAATCAGTTTCTTATCGGATGCCGCTTGCGGTAACCAAGATCAGGGAGTTCTCCTTAAGCGGATGTTATCCGGTTTGCCCACGATGCGACAACAGTCTGGATAGAGAGTATCAGGCATACTGTGACCGCTGTGGACAACGGCTAAGCTGGCATATTTTCCACATGACTAAGGAGAAGCCCTGAGAACAGAAGGGGAGGGGGATGTCGAGTAGTTTCTTTACCAATGACGAAAATGTTATTGCCGTTCTGTCAGCCTGTATAGGGGTTCTTTCTTGGGTTTAGTCGCTTTATATTGTAGTTAATTCAATAGGCCCCCCACTGCTATGTATTGTTCCTGTACCAGTGTGTTTGTTAAAAGCTATTGTGCTGGTTTTGATAACTCCTTTGTGCAACGAATTAGCTGTCCAACACTTCATTCTAATATGAGGAACATTAAGCAGGTGGCGCATTAGAAAGTCAGGTCGACAATATCGCAGATATCTATACAGACGGAGCCAATTTGGAGCGTTTTCCAAAATCGGTCGACCTTGGTAATCGCACCGGTAATTTGACAGTATTCTTCCTGATACCGACAGAAATAGACCACGGTTATTACGGTTCGAGGGGCAAGTGTACAGATTATACGATTCATTTCCTCAACTGCATCGGGTCCGAGTTCGATTCTTGCTGCTGGTTGGCGCTCTTTGGCGGCCAGCGCCTCTTTTAGCCCTTTCAACGCATCGAACATACCAAATTGCTTTGCTCGCCTGGATGGCGGCATGGGGGCTCTAAGTTGTGCCACTTCTATGACCTCCTATCTGATTATTCCGCTGTCGGCCTGTGGCCGCATCTAAATAGTTCATCCCTTTGAGGATGGAGTTCTTACCGTATTTTGCCCGAATGCCTAGCAAAGCTTCTTGCAGAGCAATGCCTCGCAGTTGTTTCGAAGTGTCCTCAAACATGTTAAGCTGCATTGCCCCAGAGTCTAGCTGCACATTGTTGCAGGTTAATCCTACCCGCCGGACTACGTAGTTGTGGTTCACGGTTCGGCGGTACAATGTTGCGATGGCGGGAACAATCTCCGTGGCTAAATTGGTGGGTCTGGCAAATTGCGCCGTTCCGCCTGTTCCGGGAATGCTCTGAGTGTGTGAATAGCCAATATAAAGAGTAATGGACTCGGTTACTAATTTCTTTGCAGCCATGTCCATACAAAGTTGGTCAGCCATTTCCTTTGCGATGATTTCTGCTTCGGTGGCCTGGTAGTCACGCATGAGAACTTGGGTGCTGGAAAGGCTTTTGGACTTGGATTTATAGTTCTTAATGTCAGCTATGGTGGTTGGCTCTCTTCCCCAGGCGTGATCGATTAGTAATTCGGCATCGATACCGAACCACTGATACAGAAAATCCTCTTCCATCATGGCGATTCCCCGCATAGTAGTAATGCCATGATTGCGAAGACGGGTGGCTATACCGGTAGAAATTCGCCAAAAATCCGTAATGGGCGTGTGATCCCATAGTTTTTCCCGATACGTTTTTTCATCCAGAATGCCAATGAAGTCATCGGCGTTCTTGGCGGTGATGTCTAATGCGATTTTGGCAAGATAAAGATTAGTGCCGATGCCGCAGGTGCTGATGGTGCCAACGGTGTTAGTAACATCCTGTATGATCATCTGAGCCAGTGCTTTGGCAGACAGTCCGTACATTTTAAGATAAGGTGTCACATCCAAAAAAGCCTCGTCAATAGAGTACACATAAATGTCCTCTGGGGCCAGGTATTTGAGAAATACACCGTAGATTTCCGCTGCACAGTCAATATACAACTGCATTCTTGGCGGCGCAATGATGCACTTTATGTAGGGAGGAATATCTTTAAGCCGGCACCGATTTTTGACTCCTTGCTTCTTGAGGTGGGTTGATACAGCGAGACAAATGGTGTTTTCGGAACGCTCAGGGTCTGCTACAACTAGGTCAGTGACCATAGGATCCAAATCTCGTGCCACGCATTCTACCGTGGCATAAAAGGATTTCTGATCGATACATAAATACTGTCGTTGCTCCATGAAAACCACCTCCAAACAACAAAATAGAACGTACGTTCTATTATAAACAGGATAAACCGGGTTGTCAAGACTGACAACCCGGATTTTATTCTTATCATATGTTTTTTGTGTTCAAGCGAGTTAGTTGAGATAGGTTATTGCAACGATAGTGTGATAGTGTCCATCAATTTACAAAAGATTATCAAAAATAAATGAAAGTCTTTGACAGTGTGCGTTGAGTGTCGCAGATGTGACGCTCAACGCACTTTTTTCGCATATATAAAATTTTCTTTCAAAAAATTAGGAAAAAATGAAAAAAAATGTAAGAACGCAGGCAATATATTTTGTGGAGACGTTAAAAAGACGTTTACTTTTTCATAGGAGGCTATTTAATGAGAAATTTCGAAAAAAATGAAGGGGTGCTTTTTGAAGACGCAGTTTCGATTGCGGAGTTTGAAAAAATCTACAAAGAGCTGGAACGGTTGGGTTTGACGATGTGGTCAGTGTACCGTCTGGATAACGGATTGTTTTGGGGAATAGCAGAAGGAAAGGAATGGCTGTATTTTGTGGCGTGCGACGATGGAGCACGAATTGTTATTAGAGAAATTGAACCGATCTGTGATGGATGTGAGGAAGGGGAATTAAAATGAAAATCCTTCGTATTGAGCTTGGGGAAGGGGAATACGGTCAGCTTCGCGAAGAAGCTGGCCGGCTGGGCGTATCGGTGAGACAGTTGGTGCATGATCGCGCTGTTGCAACTGATAGCGACGGTGCTATACTGGGTTCCGCTAAGATCATGGCAGATGAGATTGCTAGATGCCGAGAGGCGATAAACGATGTAATCAGGTATGAGATGGGTGCTAGTCCGCGGCTTTACGAAGCAGATATTATCCGCCTGGAAAACTCGATTTGCAAGATCGAGGGAATCGTAGCAGCCTTTATCGGCGAGGCTTTGAGGCAGGTGAGGAAAAATAATGGCAACTCTTAGATATACTCAAATCAGAGGGCATACAGGGGCAGGGGGATGCATCCACTATATCGCCAACAAGGATAAGATGATTTCCGGCGCGACACACGATATCTACAATGTGCTTAACTACATGGGCGAGCCGGACAGCGTTGAGCGGGTGTATTCGTTCGGACATCATTGTAGTCAAAATCCGGACCTTGCGGAAAAGGAAATTGCTTTACACAGAGAACGCTACTTTGCCAGCAAGAAGGGCGGCATTCAGGGGCTTAAAGCGGGCAGCGAGGAGCTGTTGGGATTGCACTTCTTTATCAGCTACACGGTTGCAGACAGTCCCAGTGAATACATCATGAATAAAATTGCCATGCGGATTGCAATGCATCCGTTGCTGAAAGATTTTGCAGTATTTGGCGCAAACCATTTCGATCAGGAACACCGACACACACACTTTTTTGTCAGCGCGTATTCTGCCGAGGGCAAGCCAAGGAAGTTGTGCCTGCGCAAGGACGATTACAACGAAATCCGAAGGTTCGCAAATCAACTGTGCGTTGAATATGGATTGAGCATCATAGACCTGTCTGCGCTGCGGTGGAAAAATCCAGAATACTCTGCGTGGATTGATAGCGTTATCGCTAGCGGTAAAGTCACCGTGCATCCGGAAAAGGAAGAGCACAAGAAGCGGCCCAAACAGAAAATCCCCACCCGCAACCTCTACTATAAATGGCAGAAGCAGGGCGAGGAACGCGCCGAAGAAAGATACAAGCTGATGACTGATATCCAGCGGCAAAAGAAGAATTTTGAGGATAAATATTATTATACAACTGATGGCGACAAAAATAAACGGTGGTATGTTTCCGGAGATCCACAGCACCGCTTTTACACGATTTCTTTGAATTCTGGTGGGTATCAGCGATCCGAGTTTGAACTGGCGGTACGATTTGTGCTGTCTGTGGCTGCCAACGAGGGCAAGTACATCAAAAGGAATGCCCCTTCGCTTTGGCTCAAATATAATGCAAAAGTAGATTGGGAGTTGCAGGGAATGGTCGATTCGCTGGGAACGGCACGCGAGATGAACATTGAAAGCACCAAGGATGTACCCGTTCGCATTGCGGATGTAGGCAAGCAGATGAATGCTCTCCGGCAGGAAAAGAAGCGTCACGAGAATAGCATTGCAAAGCATGAACAGATCATCAGGGCATACCAAACTTACACCAGAGTTCGCCCCACGGTGGAAGGCGTACAGGAGCCAGAACCGGACATGCTGGCGGAATACAAAGCGGCGTACACCATCCTGGCTCAAAATCAAACACTGTCCCACGGAGCCTATGAGGACATCTGCAGACGGCGTGATTTTGAACGGCAGAAAGAAGTGGACTATGAAAAGCGGATGCGGGAGCTTAGCCGGCAATACCGCGATTTGAAGAAGTTGGAGGCCGTTGCCGAAAATCCAACAGGCTACCTCAAAACCATTTATAGCTATTCTAAGGCAGCAGAAAAAACAAGAGAAAATGAGAGAGAATTGTAAAAAAACAAAGCGGGGGAGGCCGTTATCAATGTCACTTAGTTAATAACAAAGTGACGTAGCCTCACCCAATTAAGTACAGCACACAGCGAAGCGACAGCAAGCTGTGTGCTGTTTTTTGTAAGAAGGGCATGACAATAAAGCGGATCAAAAAATCCGCTTAAAAAGGCTATTCAAACCGGAAAAATTATGCTACTCTGTATATGAAGCTGACCGCAGGTTTCTGTGTTTGCTTGCGCGTATCTTTTCTGTCGGGTCGGATCGGGGAAATGTGGCGCATAAGCAGGGCTTCAACTAAGGGTGGAGGGACATTCCTCAGGAAGAATTGGAAGCAAACATGTACAGCGTCAGAGAAATTTACCTTATAGGCATATTTTTTCTGTTCCTGCTGAATGACTACGGACTGGGTAATCAATTCGCAGAAGTTGTACATAGTCAGTTTTGCGAAGATCTCCTGATGAATAAACTCCACCTTTTTTGCGTGCAGGTGCAACAACCCCAGTGTATGCTTCAGGCCCCGGAAAGAGGTTTCAATACCCCAACGCATAGCATAAAGTCGTTTGATTTCAAGCAACGGAAATTGTTCCGCATCTAAATTGGTTATAATGGTTTCACACATGGTATCAGAAATCGGAAAGCGAACGATTCGGAAAGACAGGTCATAGAATGCAGTTGGATCATGCTTTCTGGATGTTTGTTTCAGATAGTCAAAGCGATTGGTAGATGCAATAAATTTATAGTGATTTTTGTCTTTCAGCAGCTGCTTAACACTATTGGTCTGTTTTCTGGTAAGATGGATGAGGAATGGGATATCATATTCGTCTTGTTCCGGCAGTATCAGTCCTGAAGTAATACCAGTTGTATTGTCTTTGATGCGAATAAGGAAATACCATCCTTTTTCCTGGATATGAGCAAGGTTATTGTAAGATTCATAATTTCTGTCAGCAAGCAACAGCGCTTTTTCGATTGGGGAACGGTCAACCATATCCGACAAAGCACCGGATTCGTCCATATTTCGTCGTTTTTGGAGAATGGCATCCGTATAAGTATGTTGAAGTAAATCGTACATAGCGTTAATGTGCAGTAGATTATAGGCTCTCTGGCCGTCTACACCGGGGAAATAGGAGTCCGGGTCGTTAGGGTTGGCCGAAATTTGCAAAGCCGAGCCATCGACGGCCAGCATCCGAAGCCCGTGATATAACTTGTTTGCGTCAACTGTACTTACAAAGTGTTGAAATAGACACTCAAATGCTTCCGGCAGGATCTTAGCCCGTTGCTGAATAAAAGCAGAGGACGTTCCGATGTTGGGATCTAAACCAAAGAAATCCATAATTTCGTGATTAAGCGTCCCCCCTCGAAACGCAAGGATAGAAGAAATCATCTTCGAGAAGGGAAACTTTCTGTTTCGAGTATTGTCTTTTCCTGGCCTGACGGAATATAGCCATTTGTAGTCTGTTATTGCCTGAATGGAGTCATTAAGTGCTCGTTTTACAGCCTCAGCTTTCATAATTAATCCTCCTTGTAGTTTGGTGTGCCGGGACACACTTCTACTACAAGGGCCTTTTTGCTAATAACAATTAGCAAAAAGGCCGCACGAAACGACTCGTTTGTCAAGTCTTTTTTTGAAATATTACGAAAAAAATAACCCCCAACCATCTTTTCGTCGATAGTTGGGGGTTACCTCAGCTTAACTTACTGACATTG
>JAZURG010000026.1:0-3727 GCA_045606145.1 Faecousia sp. | reverse complement strand
GAATGGCCCAGCGATACACCGATCACTTTCAGCAGCATGAGCGGCAAATACAAAGCCAGCAGTGCATACTCGGTATTGTAGTGTTTCTTCAGATCACCATCGCAAGCCAATTTGAAAATCTTCTTACTCAGAATGAAACAGATGACACCACCATGCATTCCCAGCAATGCGCATGCAAAGAGCGCAAAATTCTTCTTTGCATCCACAAACTGCATCGCGCAAATAAAACCGAAGGCAAGCATAATGCCAACAATAAACATGATAAATTTGCCGCGTGCATTCTTATTTTGCAAACCCATTTTCGTGCTCCTTTCGAAAAAGTCTCAAATGATTAATGTACCCGGAACCGGGGGGCTCTGTCCGGTTCCGGGCCATTTTTACGGGAGAAAGAGAGGAGGTTACTTATGCCCGTGTCGATTCAATTAGATTGCTACTTCAGAAGCGATTTCCTTCTCAACAGCGACCTTTCTTTCAGCCAGCTTGTCAACATCGACCGCCTTGGTCTTGACGCGGATCCAGCAGTAGACAAACAGAGCGATGGTGATACCGATGATCATCAGAACTTCGGTCAGGCCGTCCAGGCTGCGCAGGGAGTTGAACATAACGAATAGGTTGCAGAAGCAGCACAGGAGCATCATAAAGATATAAACAGGATAAGGCATATGGAAAATGCTCTTCTTCCAATGCTCGGGGTACTTCTTGGGGAATTTCATGACTATGATGTTGCAGTACAGCTGCAGGAACATGGAGGGAACCAGGATCATGGAGACGATGTCCTGAATGTCGAAACCAAAGATGATGGGAATCAGGGAGAAAACATAGAATGCGCCCTGAATGACCCAGGGATAACCGTTCTTATCAACCTTGGTGCATGCCTTGGGCAGCCAGCCGTCACGGGCAATGGCAAGCAGGGGGTAACGCAGCATAGCAACACCAGCCAGCAGGGAGGTTGCAAATGCACAGAAAACACCAACGATGATGAACAGATAATGCAGAGGCAGAGGGAAGATTTCCTTAGAGACAACAGCCAGGCTCTGGCCCATAACCTGCTCGATGGGCAGGACACCGCCGGCAACGACAGCCATCAAGAAGTAGATGACGGCCAGCGCAGCGTTGGACAGGATCAGGCTGAGGGGGATGGTCTTAGTGGGATTCTTGGTGACAGCTGCCATTGCAATAGCACCGTTACCACCACTGACAGTTGCAGACATCAAGCTACAAGCGACCAGGAACATGAAGGGACCCTTGGAGAACATGCCGGGGGCGGTAAAGAAATCGGAGCGGACCTTGGGCAGACCGAAAGCCAGGAAGAAACCGATAGAGATCAGCAGAACCACGACCATGGTGCTCTGCATTCTTGCGATGAACTTGGTGCCCTTGATGGTTGCAAGGAATGCCAGGGTGATGATCAGAACACCGATGGGCTTGGTGTACGGCAGAATGCCGGGAACAAATTCACCGAAATACTCCACCATACCGGTACCGTACTGAGAGAACATCAGGCCGACAAACAGAACCGTCAAACCCGAAACACCCGTAAAGACCGGGGGCAGGATCAAGCTTTGCTGAGAGTAGACGCCGCCACGCAGAGAGAACATGGAGGACATCACATAGCTGAACATATTGGATCCGAACATTGCAACGACTGCTGCCAGAACCGCATAGCATGCGGAACGACCGGTCAGAATCAGTGCAACACCCAGCAGGAGGAAGATGCCGGAGCCGATCTGTCCTCCAATGCCTATTGAGAAGCAATCAAATAGGCCTAATTTTTTCTGATTTTCATCTGCGGAACCGTGGGGATGACCATGACCATGGCCGTGGCCTTGTCCGTGAGTAGGATGCTTCTGCTCTTCCATTTTTCTCTTTCCTTTCTATTGTGTATTATTGAAACTGAGCGGCGATACGCTCAAAAGCTTCCTGAATCAATGCTCTGCGGGTGGACAGGCAGATCCGTTCAAAACCGTCACCCAGATCCGGATCAAACATCTTGCCACCCTCCAGCAACACGTTTGCATCCACATAAATACGCTTGTGGATTTCTTCTGCGGACAGTCCGTAATCCCGGAAATCCATCCAGAAGATGTAGGTGCCCTCGGGACGGACGCACTTCATCTTGGGCAGATTCTTCTTGCAGAAATCCAGAACCCAGTCGAAGGTTCCGTCAATGTAATCACGGAGCTGATCCAGCCATTCATCACCACCGTTGTATGCGCCGATGATGGCAGCAACCGTTACGGGGGAGGGCATCTTCATACCCAGGCGGAATGCAACCTTCCGCTTCATTTCCGGATCCGTGACGATCACGTTGGATGCCTCCAGACCGGCAACGTTAAAGGACTTGTTGACACCGGTACAGGTCATAATGCCCTTTCCGCCGGTGACCTTTGCAATGGGATGGAAAGGCACGTCCTTACGGGTCAGATCTGCGTGGATCTCATCGGAAATGATGGTGACTCCGTGCTTCCGGCAGATCTCATACATCCGCATCAGCTCTTCGTCGGTCCAGACACGTCCGGTAGGATTGTGGGGATGGCACAGCAGGAAAACCTTCGTGGTTTCCAGCGCAGCCTTTGCTTCGAAATCCTCAAAGTCCACAGTGTAATAGCCGTCTGTATTTACCAGCTGACTGTTCACAAGTTGACGACCGGTACCCTGGATCACCCGGGAGAAGGGAGTGTAAATGGGACGATTCAGCAGCACACCGTCACCGGGATTGGAGAATGCCAGGATGCCGACCCGAATGGCTTCCAGCGTACCGTTGACATAGAAAATGTCATGTGCACCGACTTCCCAATCGTAGCGGCGCTTGCACCAGTTAATGACTGCATCGAAGTAACGCATATCCACTTCCGGGCAGAGCATGGTATAACCGTAGATGTTATGCTCCACTACCTTCATAATCTCTTCTTTCACAGAAGGAGGGCAGCGAAAATCCATATCTGCGGTATAAACGCTGATAGTGTCTTCATCAAAGCGCTCTGTGCCAAGCTTGCCCATGAATCTGGGACCAGTGTCCCATTTCATGCTGTTTGTACCGCGACGGTCAACGACTTCGTCAAAATTAAAAACCATTTATCTCCCTCATTTCGTTTTTATTTATCGTACAATCTGTCAATGACATCATTGATCATACCAAAGCTTATGCTGGGATTTGAGATAGAGGTCAGAATCATTTCAGTATACAGCACTGCCAGATGGATATCCTTCTCCATACCGTGCTTGACCAGCAGATCCGCAACGATGCTGTCCAAAACGTTATGCAGCATGGTACGACGCTTGAACATATCATAGTCACCGGAGGGGCGATCTTCAGAGTTGGTGTACTCTGCCATCCAGGGACGGCCGGTATAGAAATCCTGAAGGTTCTTCTGAATCTTGCGAATACCTTCGGAAATACTGGTGCTCTGGCTGCATTCCAGCTTAATGGTGGCAAGGACCAGCAGCCAGTCACCCATCATGGCGGCGTTAATCAGCGCATCTTTATCAGGGAAGTAGTTATACACCGTACCCACCGCAATGCCGCACTCCTGGGCAACGGAGCGGATGGTGGTACCCATATAGCCTCTGGTACGAAGCTGGGACTGGGTGACGGAAATGATTTTGTCGGATAAGTTATGAATAATACGAGCCATAGTGCCTCCGTTTATATGTAAATCTATCTATTTAAAAGTCATCGTGAACTATGTGAACCAAATGAACGCGTTCATTTGATAGTTCAATTATA
>JAZURG010000025.1:0-24687 GCA_045606145.1 Faecousia sp. | reverse complement strand
TTGGTGCCTCGTCGGGGATTCGAACCCCGGACACCCTGCTTAAAAGGCAGGTGCTCTGCCTACTGAGCTAACGAAGCATCTATATAAAGGCGTGAGCCTTGTTTTGCGTTGGCAGGGATGGCTGGACTCGAACCAGCGGATGAGGGAGTCAAAGTCCCTTGCCTTACCACTTGGCGACACCCCTATGTGGATAAAAAAGAATCAGGGATTGGGATCGATGCCCAATCCCTGATTTGGTGGGGTGGGTAATGGGACTCGAACCCACGACACCCGGAACCACAATCCGGTGCTCTAACCAACTGAGCTATACCCACCACGTCTGTCCACGTGGGATCTTGATTACTGACAAAATTGGCACGCCAGAAGGGACTCGAACCCCTGGCCTACTGCTTAGAAGGCAGTTGCTCTATCCAACTGAGCTACTGGCGCAAATCGACAAAGTTGGAGCGGGTGACGGGAATCGAACCCGCATCCCCAGCTTGGAAGGCTGGTGCCCTAGCCATTGTGCTACACCCGCATGCCCTCCGAAAATTGTCAGCTCACATATAATATCATATGACCTCGTCCCTGTCAAGGAGAAAATCAGAAAAGTGGCAAAAAAGTCCAAAGATTTCTTTGCCAAAATAGCCGTTGCGCAACGATGAGATTTATGCTATAGTGTAGAGGTTGATATGCAGCGGTATCGAAGTGGTCATAACGGGGCTGACTCGAAATCGAGTAGGTCGGTAGATACCCCATCTCCGAAAACCCTTGGTATTACTGGATTTTTCGGACTGTCTACTTTTTTCTAAACTTAATATCTACGGTTTTTCTACGCTTTTCTAACATTTTCTACGCACGGTTCTGGACCGGCGGGAAACCCGGAAAGCGTTGGGAATACAATAGGGAGATGTATCGAAGTGGTCGTAACGAGGCTGACTCGAAATCAGTTGACGGGTCAAACCGTCCGGGGGTTCGAATCCCTCCATCTCCGCCATCGGCCTGCAGTGTGTATCCACTGCAGGCTTTTTCTTTTGCTTATGCAGGCTGTTCTGCGGTAGCGCGGACGAACATCCCGCTCATTGCGTTTGCGGATTCTTCCTGTGCGGCGAAGTCCAGATGCGCATAAATGTCTGCTGTTGTTGCGAAGGTACTGTGTCCCAGCCAGATCTGAATCTGCTTCATGGAGATACCGTTGCTGAGAAGCAGGCTGGCGCAGGTGTGTCTGAGGTCGTGGAAGCGAACCTTCTTCAGGTCATACTTCTGGATGAGCCAGGCGAAGTGTTCCGTCACATAGTTGGGACGCAGAATCTTGCCAGTCTGGTCGACGCAGATGTAATCGAGGTAATCTCTGCAGTAGGACTTCTTGAAGAGACGGCGGAACATTTCCTGCTTCTCTTTTTCCTCCAACAGGAGCTTCTCTACAGCAGGGATGAGCGGCAGGGTGCGGAAGCTGGATTTGGTTTTGAGGACATCCTCACCTACGGGGATGAACTTGCCATCCACTTCGGCTTCGATGACCTTGTGGTTGATGGAGATGGTTTTGCGCTCCAGATCGATGGCATCCCATCTCAGGCCAAGGACTTCGCTCCGGCGCAGGCCATAGTAAGCCGCGATTTTTACGCACAGCTCCAGCGGATCTCCAGACAGGGCATCAAACAGCGTCATCATTTCGTCCTCGGAGTAGAAGTTTCCGCGGAAGATATTCTTTTTCGGGCGCTGTACCTTATCCACCGGGTTCTTCTGGATGACATCCTTTTCACTGCCACCTGCATCGCTCTGCGGAGAATGGAGTGGTAGTGAATGACTGTGTTGGTGGTGCAGTTATCATCCAGAATCGTCTGGTAGAAGTCCTCAATGTGCTGGGGCGTGATTTCCTGCAGTTGCAAGCCCAGAGGCTTGAAGTACGGCAGGATTCTTGCCTTGATCATGTTGGAGTAACTCTGGTAAGTCGTTGTGGCCAGAGACGGGCGTGCGTTGTGGAGCCACTTCTCAATGTAGTCTGTAAATGGAAGCAATGCATCCGGATGGGTGTTCTTGGTCAGTTCGGCCAGTTCTTCTTCCATTCTCTGGCGTTCCTCCTGTTCTCGCTCATACTCTATACGGATCTCATCGAAGGCTTTTTGAGCCTTACGATTACTGGTTCCGTTGACGGGGAGCTTGGTGGGAATCCATTTGCACTTGCGTTTGCCATCTACCTTGAGGTAGAGAACCGCATAGTAATAACCGTTTTTCTGTTGCAGGCTGCCTGTTATCATTTTGTCCTCTATTCGTAATAACAAGTAGTCGTATTGCCTGCCACTGACAACCCAAACATATCACAAAGGTTTGGGAATAGCTATACCCCAAGTGGAGAAAAACCACTTGATTTTTCTACGCTTTTATGGCAGACGACCACGATAATTTCAATATGTTTTGATTCTGGCTGAAAGGTGGTCAGGAGAGCTTGATGTGGCACATTTCCTCACCCAGCAGATACTCGATAATGCAAATCTTAGGGATCTTATATGTTCTGCCGACCTTTACTGCCTATGGCACAAATCTCTATTACCTTTTCCGTTAGATATTAGTTTATCTATTCATAACAGAAGCGGAGGGATCAACAGCCCCCTCCGCTTCTCAAAGATACTTATTTCACGAAGTAACGATACGGGAAGGTGACCATCTGTGCTCGAGTACAGGGATCGTCGGGGCTAAAGGTCGTAGCGCTGGTGCCGCCGGTGATTTTCTGCTCGTAAACCCACCTTCTCGCTGTTCAAGGTTTATTGAACCGCTTCCCGCCGCCGGAGATGGCGTCACGGGGACAGACCAACACGCAGAGATGACAACCCACACAGGCCTTGCCGTCCAGAATGGGCTTGCGCTCCGAAGGGTCAAAACGGATCGCCTGATGTCCGCCGTCCAGACAGGAGAGATAGCAACGCCCGCAGCCAATGCACCGCTCCCGATGAAATTTCGGAAAGATTACGGTGTCCCGTTCAAGAGCATCGGTGTTTACAACATTCTCCACCGCCTGTCCGATCAAGTCATCTATCCGCTGGATTCCCCTTTGAGCCATATAGATTTGCAGACCCAGCTTCAGATCGTCAATGATCCGATATCCATATTGCATGACCGCAGTGGTCACCTGTACGCTCCCTGCGCCCAGCAGCAGAAATTCCAGCGCATCCTTCCATGTCTCAACGCCGCCCATGCCGCTGATGTGGTGGCCCTTCACTTCCGGATCACCGGCCAACTCGGAGATAAAGCGCAGGGCGATGGGCTTGACCGCTGTGCCGGAATAGCCGCCCAGAGAGGATCGCCCCCGGACAGAAGGCGCCGCCACATAGGTGTCCAGATTGACGCCGGTGATGCTCTTGATGGTATTGATGGCAGCAATGCCGTCGGCGCCTGCAGCAATGGCGGCACGGGCCATGGGCCGCATATCTGCAACATTGGGCGTCAGTTTCGCCAGCAGAGGGAGATTGCTCCCGCGTCGGGCTGCACGGGTATATTGAGCCACCGCCTCCGGGTCCTGTCCCACATCCACGCCGACGCCTTTTGCCTCCATATGGGGGCATGAGAAATTGCACTCGATCACATCGGCTCCGGCCTCTGTCACCGCTCTGGCAAGATACTCCCATTCCGCTTCGTTCCGACCCATGATGGAAGCCAGCAGGATCTTGGAGGGGTAATCCCGTTTGAGTCGGCAGAACATCTCCAGATTTTCCTCCAACGCGTGGTCGGAGAGCTGCTCAATATTCTTGAATCCGTAAAAAGCCCCGTTGCCGTCTTTCAGCGCGGAGAAACGGGGTGATGCCTCGTGAATGTCCATCAGGCCAATCGTCTTGAAGGCTGCCCCGGCCCAGCCGGCATCAAACGCTCTGGCGCACATCTCATAGGTGCTGGCCACCACGGAGGAGGACAGCAGAAATGGATTTTCCATGGAGATGCCGCACATCTCACAGGACAAATCCACCTCCGCATAGCGGGGAGCTTCCTCCATTTGTTCTGCGTCCTGCCGCAGGCAGTCCATCAGTTGCGGGATGTGTACACCTGCGGGACAGGCCTGGAGACAGGGACCGTTGCACCCGGTACAGTCATTTTCCGACAGCAGTTGGGCGGCTCCGTCTGCATTTTCAAATCGAATCGCCCGGAGCAGTCGTGCCGGATCCATTTTCGGGCAAGCCATGGTACATGGCGCCGCGTGGCAGAGAAGACACCGATGCAGCTCGTTCTTTTCTGCGGAGAGTTGATGGTTGCGAAGCATTATTTCACTCCTTCATATCCGTTATCTGTTTTTTCTTTTGCCGGGCCAAGGTAGCATAGGCCCAGCATTGTAATGTCGTCAAATTGCGGCGCATCTCCAACAAACGCATCCACATCGTCTTTGACGATTTTCAGCAGTGTTTCCGGCCCGCTGTCTGCATGGGCATTGAGGGTATCACACAGGCGCTGGTCTCCGTAGAGTTGCCTGTTTTCATTTGTAGCCTCTGTCACACCGTCTGTATAGAGATAGACCGCATCTCCCGGCAACAGCTCCAAGCTGGCGGGACGATAGCGCATCCCGTCCATCCCAGCCAAAATAAAGCCGGAACGGGTGCGTAGAAACTCATATTTTCCGCCGTTGCGCCGCAGCAGGGGCGGGTTGTGACCCGCATTGACATAGGCGAGATGACCGGTAGTCAGCTCCAGCACACCCATCCAGGCAGTGACGAACATCCCCTCATCGTTGGCCTCGCAGAGCAGGCGGTTTACCTCGGTAAAGACCTCCTCCGGTTGCGCTCCCTGCTGGGCATGATCTTTAATGAGCGTCTTTGCAATGACCATGAACAGTGCGGCGGGAACTCCCTTGCCGGAGACATCGGCTATGACTACCGCCAGATGGTCGTCATCCACCAGGAAAAAGTCATAGAAATCGCCGCCTACCTCCTTTGCCGGGTTCATGGTGGCATAGATGTCAAATTCCGTACGCTCGGGAAAGGCGGGGAAAATGCAAGGGAGCATGGAGGTCTGGATGTGGGTGGCTACGCTCAGCTCCGAGGCGATTTGCTGCTTCTCCGCGCTGTCCTTCACCTGACGCTCCAGGAGCCTCCGTGTACGATCCGCCAGCGTCGTGCAGATGGAGGTCAGGCCGCAGAGGATCAGGCTGCGGGGCAGTATGTAGAAGAGCACAACCCTCCGGATGGTATTCGCCGTGACCACCCGGACGCCGCTTGTATCCAGTGCGTATAACAGGTTGCTGTCCCACTCGCCCACGTGAATGCCAATGAGCAGCGATGCCGCCATGCATACCACGGAGACCGTCAACAGGCTGTAAGAAAACCTCTTGGAGTAATAATGACAGCCCAGAATAATGGGCGCCGGCCACGCCATGATAGCGTGCTTGGGCAGGGCGGCAGACATGAGCGTGATACCCAGGATGCAGCACAGCAGGATGTAGAGCTTCAGTCTGGGAGAATCTCTGTCCAGCAGGCGGAGCAACAAAGTCGGAAACAGAAACAGCACAATACCGCCGACAGCAGCAATGGCCATGATCACAGGAGGAACGATAAACAGGTGGAGAAGGTTCATCGCCCAGATGACCGCCACGACTACGGCAAGCACCCGCATACACCTTGCGGCATACAGGTTAGCTTCTTTTTCATTCTCCGCAAAGGCGGCGGAATAGTCAAATTCGTTCATCATACCACCTCTTACCTACCATTCCTATCATACGGAACAATGATTACTTGATCGTGATGATGTCCACAAAACCGGTGACCTCAAATACCTCCATAATGGTCTCGTTGACATTCACGATCACCATTTCTCCGCCTTGTTTTTGCATCTGCTTCTGGGCCGCCAGAAGGACACGAAGGCCAGCGGAGGAGAGGTACTCCAATTTTTCCAGATCCAGAACCAGTTCCTTTACCTCATACAGACAAACTTTAAACTCGTTATCCAGCTGCGGGGCGGTGGTGGTGTCCAGACGGTCCTCCAGGGCCATCACCATTTTGTCGCCATCCATTTTTTTGCTGATCGTCATTGTAATTTCCTCCTCAGTTAATTCGTTGTATTGTGAAATGTTTTATGGACTGTGATAACCACTTTGTCCCGGCGCAGACCCACCCGAACATCGTCAGCCAAATGCGACAGAATGGACGTTTCCAATTCATCCCACTTTGCCGCCTTCCGTTCCCGGGCAGTATAATTGCGCATTCGGACCAGAGACCACTCATCGGAGACACCATCGTGAAAGCCGCCGGCAAAAGCATTTCCCCGTCCGGCAGGATCTCCCCCCTGGCTATACCAGTCAGCGACCATGCGCACTTTTCCAGCAACGCCCTGATAAAGTATGTTCTCTCCGGTGGAGGATGCGTCCAGCAGTTTTTTCTGCGCCCTTTCTCCCACGGGGAAGGTTTTGGCAGAGAGCTGGAGACGGTATTCTCCATCCCTCAGTTCAATAGTGAAGGAGCCGTCCCGCACCTCTGTCACACCATTGACCACCCCCAGCAGTTCCTCCGCCAAAAGGCGCAGATGCAGAGATTGTTTGCTTGTCAGACCAGTCTCTTTTGCAAACTTGTCTGCTTCCCGCAGAGCGGCTGCCGTGGCGTCACGGCTGCCGTCAACGGGACAAATTGCAGATGATTTCACATAGATTCCTCCCAAATCATTTAATTTCTTTTTTAATGGTCAGGATGTTTTTTCCGTTCTCATAGGCGTAGTCCACCTGATCCATGATTTTCTTTACCAACAGAATCCCCAGTCCGCCAATCTCCCGATCCTGTGCGCTCAGAGTGATATCCGCATCGGGTTTTTCCAGCGGGTTAAACGGTCGTCCCTGATCCAGAAACCGGATCGTTACTGTAGGCGGGTCACCGTCAATATCCACACCGACCTCCGCCTGCCCAACCTCCGGATGATACGCATAGCTGGAGATGTTGACGAAGATTTCCTCCACAGCCAGCTTCATCTGCATCCGGGCCCGTTTTGGACAGTCGATGGCCTCAAGTTTTTTCTGAATAAAGGTATTGACGGTCTCCAGCGCCGCTGATTCCGCAGGTACAGTAATGATCTCCACAGCAGCATTACCACCTTTCAAAAAGTAAATTTAATGTTTTTACTTTCCTCGCAGCATCTCCACGTCCAAGCGGTCCAAGGATCCTGCCAGCTCCACCAACTCCGCCTGCAGGCAGAACAGGTTGACAGCCGTGCCAAAGAACTCCAGAATCACATTTAAGGCAAGGGTGATGGCCACTGCCTCAGATGGAATATTCAGCTGTAAAAACAGCATGGTATAGCAGGTCAGACCACCGCCAGGAACCGGCGGAGCCGCCACAGCCAGCACAACAGTGATGAGCAGGGCGCTGACCAGCCAAGCCGGCGAGATCGCCACGCCATAGACTTCAGCCATACACAACCCGGCTGACAGGAAAATGACAGCCGCCCCCGGCATAAAAACGACCTGCCCCAGAGGGATACCAAAATTGATGATTTGCCGGTCGATGCCCAACTGCTTCTCACAGCACTCCACATTTGTGGAGTAAGCGGCGGCCGAAGATGCGGTACTCAATCCGATGAGGAAAGTTGGCGCTACCTTTTTCACAAAGGCGGGTAAGGCTATGCGCTTACGGATACAGACCAGTAGCAGATAAGCTGCGCAGCCTCGGTCTGTCCCCGTTCCACTGACTGGATGCCTGTGCGGATCATCTCGCACACATATGCGGCCAGATTCAACCCAAAGCCAATGACCGCCACCCAGATGCCGCCCAGTCTGCTGCCGGCGAAAACGAGATAGAACAGGATCATCAGCAGCACGACCATGGGCGTACCCTGTAGCACCCGGATATAGACCTGGGCAAAGCCCCGGGCCAGGGGGTATTTGGAGATTTTCAGCAGACACAGGCCAAAGCCAAGAACAGACCCCAGAAGTGTTGCCAGCACAGAAATCAGTACCGTCGTACCGATGCCCTGAACAATGCGCTGCCAGCGGTTCTCCCGGATGAAGGTCTTTTCAAAGCTCTCCGCCAGAGAGGCCCAAAAGCTCTTCGCCTCTTCCGCGCCCCGAACCATCATCACGGTGCCGCCGGAATAATCGGGTTCAGAGAAATAAACGCTTTCGGCCCGCTCCGCTGTCACGGCGATGCACGACGCCGCGATGTTATACCGCTCGCCCAAACCGGGGATAAGGGCGGCAAAGTCCATGTTGTGGAGTTCCAAGGCATAGCCATAGGCAGCACAGAAGCGAACCGCAATATCGATTTCATAGCCCACGATCTGACCATTTGCCAGATAGGAGAATGGTGGATTTTCTGTGTTGGTGGCCAGCTGAAGGGTCCCATTCTCGCCGGTGAGTTCGGTCAGGTCGATGACCTTTTTGCTCTCATCGGAGCCAAACCAGATGCCGTCGATTTCCTCCAATGTGCCATCTGTCTTGATTTTCGTGAGGAACTCGTTCATTTGGTCCCGAAGGACTCCGCCCTCTTCGGTTTTTGGGAACGCAAACGCATAATCTGTTTCGCTCATCAACTGCGGGATGTAAGTAACGGCAGGATATTCCAGTTCCATATACCGGGCTACCGGCTCGTCCACCATAAAAGCGTCCAACTGATTGGTCGTGACGGAGTAAGCTATGTCGGGGATGTTGTTATAGTACGCCAGCTCGGCTTCTGGAAAGGCATCCTGTGTCAGTGCATCAAATACGGAGCCGGTGAGAATGCCCAGGCGCACGCCGGGAGCGGTCAGAGATTCTATCGTTTGATAGCCCTGCATTGCGGTGGTGGAATCGTCCCGCACCATCACTGCTGTTTCAGACAGGAGATACCCTTCGGAGAATTCCAGCTTCTCCCGCCGTTCCGGGGTAGCGTTCAGGTTGGCCATGATGCAGTCGATGTCCCCGCTCTCGGCAGCGGCAATGATCCCGCCGTAATCGTACACGGCGATCTCCACATCAGCGCCCAACCAGTAGGCAAAACGGTAGATCATTTCCAGATCGTATCCTGTAAGCGTGGTGCCCTTGTAATAGCTGAAGGGCTGCACCACGCCGGTGGTCCCGACCTTCAAATGATATGTCGGGTGTTCCGCTTTCGGAATGTCCGGCATTTGATCATCCGCCATGGTCACCCAACGGCGGTACATATCGTCCAGCGTACCTTCATCCCGAAGCTCCCGCAGGAACTGATTGACCTTTTGCGTCAGATTCGGAATCTCTGTTTTGGGAGAGATGCCCACTGCGATGTCCATAGTTTCGCCCAGACTTCCCTCCAGCAGCCTGACGCCCTCCACTCCGCCAGCAATTGCAAATTCCATCATGATGCGGTCATAGGCATAGGCATCCAGCTCTCCCTGCCGAACCGCAGCGTAGCCGGTCACATCGCTGCTGTAGAGCAGCATTTCCGCTTCGGGCAGATATTCCTCCACCGCAAACATACCGGCGGCGCCTTCGCCCACCCCGACGGAATACGCCTTGTCGTTGAGCTGTTCAATGGATGTGATTTCTGGCGTCTTTGTTTTGGAACAACCCACCAGCAGCACAGCCTGGATTAGCACGGCAACGGTTATCAGGATCCATTTTCTTCGCATAGGCGTACCCCTCTTTCAGACAGCGTAAACGGACTGTTCAGCCATCGACGGACTTCCTCCAGCGATGCAAACTCCATTCTTTGGTCATATAGTACGGCCAGTCCGACTCTCCATTCCTCCAGGGCATACCGCTCTACAGGGATATTCCTCAAATATGTGCGCAGCAGTCCCTTTGTCCCAAGAAACTGGAGTTCTTCCAGGGGCAGTCCACTGATCTCACACAAATCGTCAAGGAGGGCATCGCCGGGTGTATACGGCATCCATTTTTTCATGACCATTCTCCTAACAGATCCAAAGTCGGAATCTCTATAACGAGATTTACTTAGTTCAATGGCAAAAATTTTTCATACAGGAGCTTTGCAAACTCCGCGCTGGTGTAGGCGGCAAACTTTTGGTAGTCATCCGATTTTTCGCCATCAGCGTAGTCGCTGACTCCCTTAATCACCAGCGCATATGGTTGTGGCTGCGCTGCATTCTCTGCCGCATACATCACTGCATAGGACTCCATATCAAGACCAATGGTATGCGGGAACTGGGAATAAACCTGTTTATCGAGAATCTCTCTGTTTGCCACCACTGTGCTTCCGCTGGCCATGGGGCCTATGTGTATATGGCACTGGTTTTCACTTGAATTTGCGGCCAGCTCCACATATTCTCTGATTCTCGGATCCATCTGTATAACAGTTGGCCTGGGAAGAAATCCAACTCCGCCGAATTGGATATCGGCGCTGTCTGCGCTGACGAACTTACCCGCAGCATAATTCCAGATCATGTCTGCCACGACCACATCTCCAAAGAACTGTTCATCCGTTTTCTGCACGGAGACCCCTGCCGCAATGCCAAGCGTAAGCAAATACCGGGGACGAAACCGTTGGATCAGCTTCATAGACAGCACAGCTGCCGCCGTCATGCCCATTTCACCCTGCTGCGCAAAAACTACCTTGTAACGGATGCCATCCCGTTCAAACGCAGATGTGTAATAGGTTTGATCTTCTCCATCAAACCTGTGTTCCTACCACTGCTTATAAAGTGTTTTGACGCCGGCACTTTCTGTTGCTGTGGCAGTGATCAAAGCAACATGATAATCATATCCAGATTGCGATTGTCCTTGTTGGGAAACCCGAAAAATAATGATCCCTCCTAAATTAGCATTTGACGCTTTCATTTTATAAAAGTGAAAGAGATAGTTTCAATGCTTTTGCCCCAAATGTGACGAACCAGTGACTTTGTAAGAAAAAAATCACTGGTTCGTCACATTTCTTTGAAATTCGGGACATGCCGAATGGGAGCCGTTATAATGTGTGAAGTAAAAATACTTTTTCTGAAGATCACATTCAAACAGGAGCGGGATAACAAATGGCGGATGCACTCCATTCTTTTCATGAATTTATATCCGGTACATCCATGGATGTTGTCTGGTCTGGCCTCAAAACCACTTTGTTCATCACCGTGGCGGGTATGCTGTTGGGAACTCTACTGGCAGCGGCCCTGTGTGCTGCCTCCAGATCCAGATGCCGCATTTTGCAAGCAGCGGAACAAATATATTCGGTAATCATTCGAGGCATACCGGTGTTGATGCTGCTTCTGTTTTTGTTCTATGTGGCGTTTGCCCGTTCCGGACTGTCTGCCCTGACAGTGGCAGTGATCGCCTTTGCTCTCAACAGCGCCGCCCATGTGGATGAGATTATGAAGAGTGCCCTGTCCACCGTGGATGAAGGGCAGGTCAAAGCGGCCCGGACGCTGGGTTTTTCCAGATGGCAGGCATTCCGCTATGTGACGCTGCCCCAGGCCTTTGCCGTTGCAAGACCGGTGTATCAGAGCGCCGTCATCAACACGCTTCAATGGACCTCCGTGGTGGGTTATATCACCATCAGCGACCTCACCCGGGTCATCAATCAGCTGGGCACACGGGCCTCCAAGCCCTTTTTCAGTCTGTTTCTGGGCGTGGTCATCTATCTGCTCATCGGTTATCTGATCCATCTGATTTTCTGGCTTCCGACCCGGAAAGGGGGCGACAACCAGTGATTCGTGTAGAGAAGCTATGCAAATCCTTTGGCCCTTTGCAGGTGTTGCGGGATGTGTCCGTGGAGATCGGATGTGGCGAATGTGTGGCCGTGGTCGGGCCGTCCGGAACCGGAAAAAGCGTTTTCCTCTCCTGCCTCAATGGGCTTACAAAGCCGGACAGTGGAAGGGTGTTTATCAGCGGCGTTGACATCTGCGACAAGGGAGCGGACATTGACCGCGTCCGGCAAAAGATGGGGATGGTCTACCAGTCCTTCCACCTGTTCTCCCATCTGAGTGTCATGGACAATATCACCCTTGCTCCCAGAAAGCTGCTGGGCCTTTCGGCGGGAGAGGCGCAGGCAAAAGCAGAAGCTTTGCTGGAGATGGTGGGTCTGCGGGAGAAAGCTTTCTCCATGCCATCTACGCTCTCCGGCGGTCAGCAAC
Organism: Faecousia sp.; assembly: GCA_045606145.1. Classification (GTDB taxonomy): domain Bacteria; phylum Bacillota; class Clostridia; order Oscillospirales; family Oscillospiraceae; genus Faecousia. The sequence goes on along the minus strand of JAZURG010000025.1, from coordinate 12,717 downwards.
AGAGAATCGCCATTGCCCGGGCCATGGCCATGGAGCCGGAACTCGTCCTCTTTGACGAGCCGACCTCCGCCCTCGATCCGGCCATGGTGGGTGAGGTGCTTGCGGTGATCCAGGCGCTTTCCAGACAGGGCCTCACCATGGTCATTGTCACCCACGAGCTGGATTTTGCCCGGGAAGTGGCTGATCGGGTGCTCTACATGGATGACATGGGAATCTATGAAGCAGGAACACCGGAGGAAATATTCGATCATCCAAAAAGAGAGCGTACAAAAGCGTTCATCCGCAGACTGAAGACATTCCAGTATGAGATCCCCTCCAAAACCTTTGACTTTTATCAGCTCTATACACAGATAGAGTTATTCTGCCAGAAATACCGCATCAGCCGGGAGACAAGCTATGGATTGCAGCTATGCACGGAGGAAAGCGTGTTCCATCTATTGAAACACAACCTTGCAAGCCGTATCCTGCTTTCCATTTCCTACAGTGAACAGAGCGGCGCCGCCATGCTGACGCTGGATTATGATGGACCAAACCGTGATCCCTTTTCAGGTGGTGAGGAGGATATCGGGCTGCAGCTTCTGCGTTCAAAAGCGGAGCAGATCCAGTATGAGAATAGTGAAGAAGGAAATCACCTGAAATTACAACTTTACACAGGGAGAGAGCGAATATGAAAACCTTTCTGTTGGGACTTTTGATCCTGGTTATTGGAGCAGCCCTTTATGGAAAGCTCTGCGAAAAAGTGTTCGATCCCGATGACCGAAAAACACCGGCCTTTACCAAGCAGGACGGCGTGGACTATATCCCTATGAAGGGATGGAAAAACAGTCTGATCAACCTGCTGAACATCGCAGGCACCGGGCCGATCTTTGGCCCCATCCAGGGTATCTTGTTCGGTCCACTGGCTTTTATCACCATCCCCATCGGTAACATCATCGGCGGCGCCATGCACGACTACTTTTCCGGCATGATCTGTCTGCGGGACGGCGGTTCCCAGATGTCGGAGACGGTGCGTCGGTACAGCAACCGTGGCGTATTCACAGTCTATCAGATCTTTTGCAGCGTGCTGCTTCTGCTGGTGGGTGCGGTATTCATCTACACCCCCGGAGATATCGCCGCTACACAGGTTTTTGGCTTTGACGGCAAGGCTACCAGTATTTCCACATGGGTCATTTACGGCGTGATCTTTGCCTACTACCTGGCAGCTACGGTGTTTCCCATCGACAAGATCATTGGCCGGGTCTATCCCATCTTCGGGGCTGTGCTCTTATTTTCCGCCATTGGAATTTTTATCGGTATGTTTGTCAAGGGTTATCCTCTGACTGAGTTGTGGGGCAGTTGGGAGTCTCCGCTGGCCTATGTCGTAAAGGACGGCGTGCAGACATCGTTCAGCTATGCGTACTACTTCTCGGTGGAGCGGTTTTTCCCCACCTTCTTCATCACCGTGGCCTGCGGCATCCTCTCCGGCTTCCACTCCACCCAGACGGCCATCATCTCCCGCACCATGCGCAGCGAGCGGCAGGGCCGCATGACCTTCTACAATATGATGGTTCTGGAGGGCTTCATCGCCATGGTCTGGGCGGCAGCGGCCATGGGTGTCTACAATCTTGGGCTTCAGGCCGCGGACGCCAATCTGTATTCCTCCACCGTGGGCATCGTCTGCCGGGATATTCTGGGGAATGTGGGCGGCGTGGTGGCGCTGCTGGGAATCATTATCCTGCCCATCACCTCCGGCGACACCGCCCTGCGGGGCCTGCGGCTGGCTATCGCGGAAACCCTTCGTCTGGATCAGAGCAGCGGGAAAAAGCGCATGGCGCTCTCTGGCATCATTTTCGCGCTGGTGGCGGCAATTCTGGTGTTTGCCAAATTTACGCCCGATGGGTTCAAGGTGTTGTGGCGCTATTTTGCCTGGTCCAATCAGACCCTGTCCCTGTTCGCATTTCTGGTCATTTCCGTCTGGATGTTCGAGCATGGGAAACAATGCTTTGTCTGGATGCCGCTCATCCCCGGCACCTTTTACGCCTTTGCCACCGTCACCTATATCACGAATGCAAAAATCGGTTTCAATCTCCCGTGGACGGCGGCCTACATCATCGGCGGCATAGCGGCGGCGGCCTATCTGGCTGTGATTCTCTGGTATGGGAAGCGGCGCGCAATGCACAAGAGACTGTAAATGTGGGCGGGAGAACGCCCTGAAATATAAAAATGAAGAACAGGAGATACCGAATATGAAACGCAAAAACAAAGCAATCCCGCTCCTGATCGCTCTGGCTATGCTGTTTTCTCTGACCGCCTGCGGAACAAAGGACAGCACCGGAGCTTCGCTGACACCGGATTCCACTTCCACCGATCTGGATGGTAAGATCCTCGCTTCCTTTGGCACGCCTATCCCAGAAGAAGAATTTGAAGCGATGATGAACGAAAGCATCGGAGGTACGCTGAAGGACCTTATGGTAGTTCCGTCTCCCAGCGAGATGGCGCTGCTCATTCAAAACGGACAGGCGGATGCCGGCGCCACACACGCATACAACGCAAAGTACATTGCGGCACGGAACCCGGATCTGACCTATTTCACCGGCATGGAGATGGAATGCTCTATGGTATTTGAAAAGGGCAGCGGCCTCAAAGAGCAGGTTGATGAGGCGCTGAACGAGCTGGAAACAACTGGCGTACTGGCGGAGCTGATTGAGACATGGCTTTCCGATGAGGCTCTGCAGCAGGACCCCCAGCCGGAGAAGCTGGAGGAAATACCCGGTGCGGAAACCATCAAGGTAGGCATCAGCGGAACCCTGCCGCCCATGGACTACGCCACAGCCGATGGAAAGCCCGGCGGGTTCAATGTGGCGCTGTTTGGAGAGATTTCCCGGCTGCTGGGCAAGAATGTGGAGTTTATCACCATTGACCCGGACGCAAAGTTTATGGCCCTGTCCAGCGGGACCATCGACCTGTTTTTCTGGAACTTCTACGGGCGGTTTATTTCTGAGGACTATGAGATCTCACAGCCCTACCTGACGGACTACGGCGCTTTCCTGATCCGGGCTGAAACGAAGTGATCAATAAATAGCATAAATTTAGAAGCCGAAAGGAGTGTACTTACCATGGATCTGGTGATCAAAAATGGCACCATCGTTACCGACAGCGAGATGTTCCGGGCTGACCTTGCGGTAAAAGATGGAAAAATCGCGGCCATAGGAAATGATTTGCCTACGGAGGGATGTCCCTGCATTGTGGATGCCGCCGGCAAGCTGGTGTTGCCGGGGGCCATCGACGCACATACCCATCTGGAGATGCCCTTCGGCGGCACCATTTCTGCCGACAGCTACTTTACCGGCACACGGGCCGCAGCCTGCGGTGGAACCACCACTGTATTTGACTTTGTGCTTCAGGACTTTGACGAACCTATGGTGGATGCTGTCAAGCGCAGAGAGGCTCTTTGTGCGCCGCAGGCCGCCGTGGATTACGCTTTCCACATTGGCGTAAAGGATGTGCGCGGTGATCTGCTGAATTCTATGAAGGACGCTGTGGAGTACGGTGTGCCCTCCTTCAAGGTGTTCATGGTCTATGATTTCGGCGTGACCGACGGCGTGTTCTATCAGGTTTTGGAAAAATCCAAGGAGATCGGTGCCCTCATCAGCGTCCATGCGGAGAACAACGAGATGGTCAATATGCTCACTGAGCGGTACATCTCTCAGGGCAAGACCGATGCATGGCACCACTACCTGTCCCGCCCTGAATTTGTGGAGGGCGAGGCCGACGAGCGGGCCATCGCCTGGGCTAAATCTCTGAACGCGCCTCTCTACATCGTACATCTGGCCAACGCTCAGGGAGTTGCCGCCGTGACAAAAGCCAAGGAAGAAGGGTATCCCATCTACGCCGAGACATGCCCTCAATACCTCCATTTTACCTCAGAGGTCTACAAACGGGAGGATGGCCGCAACTTCGTCTGCTCACCTCCCATCAAGGGACAGGCCAGCCAGGACGCTCTGTGGGCCGCCATCAAACGGGGCGACATCGACACTGTTGCCACCGACCACTGCCCATTCCAGCAGGCGGAGAAGGACTGGGGCCTCCACGATTTCCGAAAGATTCCCAATGGCTGTGCCGGCATTGAGAATATGTACCCCTACATACTGTCCAAGGCCAACGAGGGCGTCATTCCGTTCACCAAAGCGGTAGAACTGTGCGCGGCTAATCCCGCCCGCATCTTCGGATGCAGGGATAAGGGTTCTCTGGCCGTGGGCAAGGATGCGGATATCGTGATATACGACCCGGAAAAAGAGTTCACCATCACCAGCGAGATCATGCACTCTGATTGCGACCACACCATCTGGGAGGGCGTTACCCTCCACGGGTATCCGGTGCAGACCTACTCCCGGGGCAGACTGGTCTATGACAATGGCGATTTCAAGGGTGAGGCCGGCTGGGGCCGGTTCGTAAAGCGCAATCTGATGGGAGGGAGATCATGAGCAAAATCACACAGCAGAGAAAAAATGACCTGTTTGAGCTGACCCCGGAAACCAGGGCGGAGCTCAGCACATCCAAATACTACAACGACGATCTGGCTCCCACTACTGTGGAGCAGAGGAACTGGAAGACTGGCAGCATCTGCAACCTGTGGATCGGCATGGCCATCTGTATTCCGTCCTTGTCCGTGGCATCTTCCCTGATCATTCTGGGCGTATCACCCTTGCTATCCATTCTGAATGTGATTTTGGGCAACCTGATCGCGCTTATTCCCATCCAGCTCAACTCCCAGATCGGCACCAAATACGGCATCCCGTTCCCCATTTTCTCCCGCATGGTATTCGGCAACAAGGGAGCGCAGCTGCCCACCATTGCCCGCTCACTGGTGGCCTGCGGTTGGACATCGGTGCAGGCATGGGTCGGGGGCGGCGCGGTAGCTGCTCTGATTGGCATTCTCGTTCCCAGTTTTTCCGATCCCGCCAATACCGTAGCCATGCCCGGAAATCCCAATGTGCAGCTGGGCCAACTGATTGGCTTCTTTATCTTTATGGTTCTGGTGTTCTGGGTTGCCTACAACGGTCTGGATCAGGTCAAGTGGGTACAGGACATCGGAGGTCCCATCTTGGTGGTGGTTATCGTCCTTCTGGGCTACTGGTCCATTGATATGCTCCATGACGGCGGATACACCATTGTGGAAGCTTTCTCCCAAGGCAACGATTGGGCAGCGCTGGAGGCCAACGGTGGTTTTGCCTTTGTCTACATGGCCGGACTCACAGCCAACATTGCATTCTGGGCCACCATGGCGCTGAACATCCCCGACTTCTCCCGTTATGCTGCCAGTCAAAAGGCTCAGTTCCGGGGGCAGCTGTTGGGTATGCCCGGCCCCATGGCCCTGTGCGCCTTCGTGGGCGCTCTGTTTGGACAGGCCACCAAGCTGACCCTGGGCACCGCCATGTTTGACCCCACCGGACTGTTTTACTATGTGGACAGCAAGCTGCTGGTGGCTATAGCCTCTATCGGAGTGATGATGGCCACGATCACCACCTGCGTGGCAGCCAATGTGGTGGCCCCCGCCAACGGATTTTCCAACATAGCTCCCGCGAAGATCAGCTACAAAAAGGGTGTCATTATCACAGTGGTGATCTCCGTCTGCGTCATGCAGCCCTGGTTCATCTATGGCTCCGGCTCCGCCTATATTTTTACTTGGCTGAACAACTATGGCACCATCATCGCGCCCATCGCAGCCATTTTGATTGCTGACTATTTCTTTGTCAAAAAGAAGATGGTGGATGTGGCAAGTCTCTATGCCGGAGAGGGTAGCCGCTACTGGTATCGAGGTGGCATCAACTGGAGCGGAATAATTGCGTGGCTGTGTTCTTTCCCCATCCCACTGCTGTGGAACAGCGTATTCGCCTGGGATGCTGCATCCGGCACGGCACCTAACTTCATGCACTATTTGGCTGCCAACGGCTATATTGTTTCCTTTATCATTGGTTTGGTTGTCTATGTAATCCTAATGCGACGCACACAGGGTAGAACCGGCTATGGCTATGTCACGCAGGCTGAGTATGACGCATTTACCAAGAATGGTTAAGGCATTACAATTAAAAACTTATGTTTTTGATATTTTAGAAAGGAAGGTTCCATCTCATGTATCAATGCGATCTGGCCAGAATGGCCGAAAAGATACATACATTTGCTACCTTTGGTGACGCCGGTCACGGAGGGATCACCCGTTATTCTCTGTCTGAAGCCGCAAGACAGGCCCGGGGGTATTTCACCGATAGAATGACGAAAATCGGCGCTGCCATCACCACAGATGATATGGGCAATATGTATGCCACCATCCCCGGAAGTGACCCCAGTGCCAAGCGGATCGTCATGGCATCCCACTGCGACTCGGTGAAGAACGGCGGTAACTATGACGGTATTCTGGGCGTCATCGGTGCTATGGAGGTGCTGGAGACCGTAGCAGCGGAGAATATCCCCCACAGGCACCCCCTGACCGCCATGATCTGGACCAATGAGGAGGGTTCTTTGTATCCTCCCGCCATGATGTCCTCCGGCGTGGTCTGCTATGACTATCTGCCTGAAAACATCGCCAAGGGTTTCAAGCATGAAAATATGATGGCTTCCAAAAGCGTGGAAGACAAAATGACCACCTTCGGGCAGGCGTTGGATGCCTCCGGTTACAAGGGGGACAAGGCCAACCGTCTGAATCCGGAGCAGTATAAGGCCATGTTTGAGCTGCACATTGAGCAGGGCCCTATTCTGGAGAATGCCGGAAACGATGTAGGCGTGGTCACCTGTGTGCTGGGTATGTTCAATAGTCGCATCCGCTTCTACGGTCAGGCCGCCCACGCCGGGACCTTCCCCATGGAGTACCGAAAGGATGCCCTATACGCTGCCGCCCAGGCCCTTTGCTGGCTACATGAGGAGATCGACAAGCTGGGCCGTCCGGAGTTGGTATACACCACTGGAGAAATCGTGGCCCACCCCTGCGTCCACACCGTCATCCCTGACTATGTGGACTTCTCCATTGATGTGCGGCATGAGGACCCGGAGCTGCTCAGAAAAGTCTATGAGATTGTCCACAGCTGCGCCGGCCGCCAGTGGGCCAAATGCCGCTGCGAGGTGGCCGACCAGTGGAATCGAGACACGGTATATTTCGATAAGACACTGGTGGGCTATGTGAAGCGCGCCGCCGAAGAGCTGGGCAGCAAGCACCAGTACATCAACTCCGGCGCTGGGCATGACGCCCAGTTTGCATCCTATATGCTTCCCACCACCATGATTTTCGTCTCCTCTGAAAAGGGACTTTCCCACTGTGAGCCGGAACATACCAGCGATGAGACCTGTACGGAGGGCGCCAGCGTATTGCTGAACGCTGTTCTGAGATGTGACACCGCCGAATAAGGCATCGGTAGCGATCTACGCGAAAAAAGAATATAAAAAGAAAAGCGTGCATATGAGGCCAATGCCTCAATGCACGCTTTCTTGCAAGCAGATACGTCAGCATATCTGTTTTCCCAAATGCTTATACATTGGAAACCATGGGTAGCCGCAAAGTGAACACGCTGCCCTTGCCCAACTGTGAACGCACCTCCACCGTGCCGCCATGCTCCAGAGCTATGGCACGCACCAGGTACAGACCCAGCCCCTCGCCGCTTCCATCCGGTCGGTTGGTAAACCCCCGGTCAAAGACCCGGGACAGATCCTCCGGGGCGATGCCAGCGCCGGTATCCGACACGGTGATGAGAGCCTTGCCCTCTTCCTCCCCCAGAGACAGGGTGATAACGCCGTCCTCCGGAGTAAAAGAGACCGCATTATAACACAGATTTTCAAGTGCCGAGCGCAAACGCTCAATATCGCCGGAGATCGTTAAGACCTTGTTGGGCAATTCCAGCAGGAAGGATTGCCCGAACAACTCCATATCCGGCCTGTTATCTTCATGGAAACTCTGCAAAAAAGTGTTCAGGCAGACAGGCTCCCCATGGAACAGGCCTCGTTCTCCACGGGAAAATCCCTGTAGCAAATCAAAGCGATCCTCTACCGCTACGACGCGGTCAGACAGGGCGTTCAGGTATCCGGTGGTCTCTCCGTCCAGTGCGACCCCGCCGCCACGTACCAGATCCGCGTAGCTGCGCACGGCGGTGAGCGGATTTTTCAGGTCATGGATCAGATTGGCCAGCAGTTCCTTGCGCTCGGCCAGCAGGGTTTCCAGGGAGCGCGTCTTGCGGTCCACTTCCTCCTGAAGATGCAGGGTCAACCGTCGGTTTTCAGCCGTTAAAAGGACACCTCGGTGAACCATCAGTGCAGCAAAACCTGCCACCAGCGCAAAACCGCCGTATTCCCCCGGCCATGCGCCCCGAATAGGCTCAAAGCGATTCGCTGTCAGCACCGAAACTGCCATTGTCAAGCCGTAGAACCCTGCGGCACACAGCAGATACCGGGACAAAATGCCATCTGCTGAAAGGCCAAGAACAGATAAGAACAGAAGATAGCCTCCTGCCAGCAGCTTCCAGACGAATAGAATGAGCCCATAGCTATTGATAAAAATAGGCGCATATGGTAGAATGAAAAGCGGAAATATGACGGTGACCGCACAAAGACCGGCAGCGGCGGGCACAGCTACCTTGCGGTGGTATTTCCGCGTGACCTGTCCGCTCACTTCCCCAGCCAGTAGGATCGCCAGCAACAGGACGGCATTTCCGCAAAAGTCCTCCAGGGCATACAGCGGACGAATGGAAGGAACTCCCAGAGAGCGCAGGAAGGGATAGCACACCCGAAGCGCAAAGAAAGTGCACAAAAGTCCCATGTAGCGGTTCAGCTTATCTCTGGTGAACAACCACAGGGCCAGATTGGAGAGTGCCACAGCCAGCGCCGCAAAGCAAAGGAACCCGTACACAATCAGCCGTACTGTCAGCATTTGTGTGATGGCGGAGGGCGTCCCCACCGCCGGGGGATAATACATCCCGGAATAGTAGTGGGTGTAGTTGGCGCACTGAATCACGATCTCTGTCCGCTCGTCTGCACGGAAAGAATAGATGCCATCCACAACATGAGGGCGGTAAGGCTCCAGCGCCCCCTGCTCTCCCATCAGTGTGCCGTTGATATAGACCCGCCCGGCACACAACAGTTCCGGGAGCCAGAGGGACAGGTCAATCGGCTCTCCCCGGTTCTCCAACACCAGGCGGTAGGTCGCTTCCCCATAGGGGCTGTCCAGGTGCGCGGAGAAGTTGGGATATTGTCCGATATAAATATGCTCTGCCTCCTCGCGGCCGGCCAGAGCGTCCGGATCCAGCAGCTCGCCGGGATAGTATTCCCAGCCATCCACCAGGAACGCCGGATGTGTCAGATCAGCCTGAAGCACATTGTATCCCAGTCCGCCGGGCAGTGCGGAGGTATATTTGTTGTCGACGTAAAACAAGCCGGTAAAGGCCAACGCTCCTATCAGCAGAAAAACAATCAGGAGAAGCAAGCTTTGTCTGTGTTCTCTTTTCATAAGCACACCTCACTGGAGAAAGGTAAAGAAAGAATATGAGGACAAAAAAACAGATCGTCATTTGGATATGCTCTTTGGCACTGCTGTTCAGCTGTGTGTTCTCTCCCACCGCTTTCGCGGTGGAAGAAGAACAGCCATCTGACCAGCCGGTGTCTGAAGATGTACCTTCTCAGAAGCCTGAAAGTGAGGAAGGCATAGACGAACCAGTGTATGGGGGCGTTCCGGATGAGCCTGCGCTCAGTGATTCGGAACAAGAACCGGAGACTGGCGGTGCAGAACAACCGAATTCCGGGGACAGTCCTGCTGCGGCGGATAGCGATGGCTCCGATGAAAAGGATGAACAGCAGTCAGATTCTGACAATGATATATCCAATGAGCCGGGGCCGGATGCTGACGAAGCAGAAGAAACACAGCCCGGTTCCGCAGATGATACCGATGATACACCCGAGCCGGGAGCTCCGTCCTCAGAGCAACCGTTGCCGGAAAACCCCGTGGATGAGCCGGACAGTTCCGATGACCCGCCCTCTTCCGAAGAACCCGGCACAGAAGAAACCCAGTCTGGTGAGGATGCGCCGCCCGCATCGGAGAACAATATCTACACCATCAGTCTGGATACCCAGATCATAGGCAATGGTGAGTACCTTTTCTATGAGACTGTATCACCGTCCCTTGCGGGAAATCCCTTCGCGGCTGATTATTACCCCGGCGATCTGGTTGTGGAGATCATGGGCCAAATCGTGATCGAATCCGGCGGCAGTCTGGTCATTGGCACAATGTCCGAGGGTGATCCTTCCCAGGCCAGCCCAATCATCCGTAGGGATCTTCTGCAGGATGGGTTGATCGTGGTAAAGGCAGGCGGCAGCCTGACGCTGAAAACCGTGGAGTTTGAGTTGTCCGGCGATGGTCTGTTGATCGTTCAGGAGCCGGGTGGCTCTGTGTACTTCGCGGATACGGAGCTGGATGGGGTTTTGATCCAGTGGGCACCGCCTATGGTGGATAATACATATCATCAGCCAGCGAATCTGTGGCTGGAGGAAGGAACGGTTCTGACCGAAGCTCTGCTGCCTGCATCCCTGAAAACCAATCTGCAGCATCAGGGTGTCCAGCAATGGACAGATATCCCGATTCAATGGGATATGACTGCTTATGAGGAACAATCCAGCGGAGAATTGACCTTGACCGGCTGCTTTCTGGATGAGAATGGCGTGGAGCTGGCGTCAAGCCGTCCTCTGGAACTTTCTGTCCACTGGTATAAGCCTGATCTGATTGTTGTCACCGCCGCCGTATGGATGGGCGAAACAGCTGCGTCGGCCAAGCTGCAGGTGGAACAACTGCCCGACATGGCCACGGATATCTGGGGTGAAGTGTCTGCCGATGGTGGAACGACTTGGGAGCGGTGGGAAGATTTTCATGTTCGGGAAGATGATGAAAGCACCGCATGTGTCTTTTATCTGCCGGATGATATGCCCCGTCATTTCCGTATCTGTGCTTCTTTCATAAGCAAAAACTATCGCCAATATTGGGCTTCAGACAACTTCTTGTTGCCCGAAGAAGACGGAGATGACGGCGGCGGTAACCGGGGTGGCAGCATTACACCCGTTCCCCCCAAACGGGAGCCGGAAGAACCTGAGACTGAGCCGACACCCGAACCAGAGCCGGAGGATCCGGAGTCTGTTCCTAAGCCGGAGCCAGAGCCGAAAGTGGATTCGGAAACCGTTCCTCCTCTTGACACTGAGCCAACACTTCCGATTTCGGATGATTCGATAGCCGCATCCGGGGAGACGCCTGACCAGCCGAAAGAAAAAAACGGACTGACGCCGTTCTCCCAAGCTGTGCTGGCGGTTGCCGGAGTTGGTGTCTGCGCGGCGACAGGGATCACCGTGACACACAAAGGCATTTTACGGAAAAGAAAAAGTAAATAAAAGACATTGCAAGACCCGTTCCGGATTCATGCTGGGACGGGTTTTCTATTGCCGTGGTTCCTGCCGGAACCGATAGCCCTTCCCACGCACGGTTTCAATATAATGGGCGCCAGGACATAGCTGCTCCAGTTTCTGCCGGACCCGAGCCATACAGACCTGCATATTGTGAATACCCTTGTTCACCGGGGCTTTCCAGACCCGGTCATAGAGCTGTTCATAGGAAAACACCTGTCCCGGATTTTGCGCCAAAAATGCAAGCAGATCAAACTCCAGTGCAGTCAATAAGGCGCTGTCTTCCTGACAGCGCACCTCGCGCAAGCCAAGATCGATCTCCAACTCACCAAAACGAAGGACATCCCGCATTTCCTTGTTATGTCGGCGCTGGATCCGCAAGCGGATGCGCAGTTCCAGTTCGGTGAGGGAATAGGGTTTCCCCAAATAGTCATCGCCACCCGCCATCAGGCCCCGGATACGGTCGTCCGTCCTGGCATATGCAGACAGGAAGATGATGGGCACACCGCTCACCTCCCGTATCCGGCGGCAAACCGTGACCCCATCCATCCCGGGCATATCCACATCCAGAACGATAGCGTCAAAGGCGGCAGAAGATGCAGCCTTCAAAGCATCGGCGCCATTGTTTGCGGCGCTGATATGATAGCCCTGCTTTTTCAGATAGGCTTCATTTGTCTTTTGAATGTGGGGGTCATCGTCCACCAGTAGCACTCGATACATGGCCCTACCTCCTCGTTAATTTTATTTTAATTATACCACATGGTTTTGTCCAGAAAAATCACTGGTTCGTCACATTTACCCCAGGATATGGCAACCATGTGGACAGACTATGTTGTTCCCATTCGCCGCCGCTGGCCGGTTGCACTGATTGCTGTGATCCTTTGTCTGTTTTTAATGGGTGCTGGTGTTGTGGCGGTTATCTACGGCGACAGAATCCAGAACTTGTTTGGTCACTATTTTGAACTGATGACTGGTCAAAACATGAGCGAGGGACAAAATGCATTGATTGACCATTTGAGTCAGGATATCAGTCAGAGTAAAACCGTTGGCGAAACGACTGTGACGGTAGACCCTGTAACTGTTGGCGACGATATTTTCTATTTGCTTCTGCGTGTCGAAGGCGTTGAGTTGTCCAACCGACCCTCTTACAGTTTCGATGGCCGGACTCTGGAGGTGTACCCTGATCCTTTGGAAAGAGTTGACGGTATTGGAAGTCATGGTATCCAGTATCAAGGCATGGATGGAGACGGCGTGGCGTTACTGCTTATGGATTACTCCTATGCGACTCAAGAAGGATTTGAACTGGATACCACACCT
>JAZURG010000024.1:0-9876 GCA_045606145.1 Faecousia sp. | reverse complement strand
CCATCATTTGAAAACAATACCATTTCGCTCAGAGTATTTCGTCATCACCACTGCAATGATCAAAACGATTGCTTCATACACGGCAAAGGTAATCCACACTGCTTCTGCGCCAAACAACTCTGGCAAGAGCAGAATGACAGCGGTATTTGCCACAATGCTTCGTAGGACACTAATAATGGTAGACTGGGTGGAGCGTTCCGTGGAATACAGATAAGAGCAGATCATGACATTGAAGGCCATAACAATAAATCCAACCGCATACATGGGCATGACCTGCACGATATATTCCAGGGTTTCGCCTTCCGCACCGAACAAAATGCAAATAGGCTTGCTGAAGGCAATAATTAGGCCTGTTACCAACACACTGCCCACAAACACGATTATCAGGCCGGTCTTTAAGTAGAATTTCAGATCCTTTGCTTTTCTGGAGCCATAACTCTGTCCAAACAAAGGCTGCAGACCTTCACTTGTGCCATAGAAGACGGCCATGGTAAAGGAGGCAACATAAGCAATAACAGAGAAGGCCGTGACACCCAAGTCGCCAATCTTGTCGATCAGAACGAAGTTCATACACATGGTCATCACCGGTGTTGCCAGCTGACTGACACCCTCCGGAAGACCGTGAATGATGATTTCTTTCACCAAATGACCATCCATCTTGGTTTTGCCGAACCGAATGATGCCCCGTTTCTGTATGAAATGGATCAGCACAATAAACATACCCAGGCTCTGGGAGATTCCGGTGGCAATGGCAGCGCCTTTCACGCCCAAAGGTATTGGGAAAATCAACAGCCAGTCACCAAAAATATTGCATGCCGTGCTGATAAAAACCACCATGCTCACCAGTCCTGGTGAGCCATCGTTGCGGCAATAGTTCTGTAATCCGTAAGAAATATTGGAAGGAAGAATGAACAGGGAATACCAGAACAGATACTCTTTACCCAGCTGATGGAAGGTCTCACTGGCACCGAATAGTGTACAGATCGTATCCGCAAAAAATACACCCACAAAGCTAAGAACGGAACAAACACCTATCAAAAGAAGCATTCCGTGACGAAATACCTTATTGGCTCCCTCGGTATCTCCCTTGCCAATGCAGATGGCAAAAATGGTAACACCGCCGATGTTGATCAGGGTTGTGATTGCACCCACAGCCATAAGATAGGGACCGATCAGATTGATTGCACCTAGGGCATTGGTTCCCACTCCCTGGCCCACAAAAATGCCGTCAATGACGGTGAAGAGAAAATAACAGACGCTGCTTAAGATGGTTGGAACAACATATGTAACAACCTTTTTTGCTCTTATGCTTAACATGTTAGAAAACTCCTTCTTTATTTTTCAAACCATGCTTTGCAGAAAGCAGAAATGGCGGGAATCTGCACCTTGATCTCCTTGCCGTTGACCTTGGGACCGGTGGTGTTGATACACAGATGGTAGTTTTCCTTTGCTCCCCAGGCCTGATCGGTGATGGTTTCGTAGTAGTGCTTACGCTGGCGTTCTGTCTTCTGGATCAGCTTCTTCATATCCTTGTCGGACAGCTTTTCATCAGCGACTGCCTTAAATTGGCAGCGCTTGATCTTAGTCTCCATGTCTGCATAGACGAACAGATTCAGCGGATTCAGATCCTTCAGTATAACATCCGCACAGCGGCCTACGATAACGCAGTCCCGCTTCTGGGCCAGAGAGCGGAGCACCTCTTCTTGGGCCTGGAAGATCTTTATGATGTTGTCGTTATAAGCGTTCATCGCGCCGAAGGTTTTGCCGTAGCTAATGGGATAGGGTCGGGGTGGTACATTTTCCACCATGCCCTTAACATAATCCTCAGCCAAGCCGCTCTGCTGCGCAATGGCAGATAGAATTTCCTCATCATAATAGGCAAAACCCAGATTTTCCGCCAGGCGCTTGCCCAATTCCCGTCCGCCGCTGCCAAATTCCCGGCCAATTGTGATGATTTTCATGGACTCCTGCTCCTTTACCATATTTTTGCACTAATTATAGTCTGTTTCTACCCACGCATCCATAATAAATCGTGCAAAGATAGGGAATAACTTACAATAATTAAAGTTTAAAATTATGCATAATTCCACTTTGATAATTCTTGACAAAAATCCATTTTCGGATTATACTAAAATCCGAAAATGGATTATAAGGAGTATATGTAATGAAAGATATACGGCACATTACGAGAGCTTTTGTATATTCATTCAATCAGCTTTACCATCTATATCACTTGTACTCATTGAAGTATTCAAAAAATGTAACCGAATTCTGGCTTATGTATGTGCTTGACGATGGGAACACATATTCACAAAAAGAATTATGTGATCAATGGCTTTTTTCCAGAACCACTTTAAATTCCTGTGCAAAGAAATGTGAAGCAGCAGGATATCTGACTATGCAGCCGATTCCAGGCAAACGTCGGGAAATGCACATGTACCTTACCGAAAAAGGAAAGGCATACGCACAGCAAATGTTGGATATTACATATCGGGCGGAAAACAAAGCTATGAAAGAAACAATTGCCCGTTATTCCGATGAATTTCTTTCCGCATTTGACTTCTATAGGCACAGTCTTGAGCGTGCATACAAAGAAGAATTTGAGGTATGTCCTTTGAATATGGAGAACTCTGATGAAGAGAAGTGAGTGGATTCTGTGCCCGGTATGTAAGAATAAGACCAGGCTGAAAATCACAGAGGATACAGTGTTGATCCATTTTCCTCTGTTTTGCCCTAAGTGCAAACAGGAAACTCTGATCAATGCAAGAGAACTGAAAATAACCGTTATTACAGAGCCGGACGCATAGACGCAGAGCCAATGACCCACAGGAAACTGGGATCATTGGCTCTTTTTTTGCGCCGGAAAGGAGGCAATCTGCACAGCGTGAATGCAAAGCCATTGACAACGAATAAACGAGTATTATTGAATAACATCCTGACTTACATAGAACAGAATTACGATCAGCGTATTACTCTTCAAGATATTGCCATCCGTTTCTATGTCAGCAAAAGCACCATCAGCCATACCTTCAGCAAGGAACTTGGCATCAGCTTTTACTGCTATGTGACTCAGCGCAGATTGCAAGCTGCCGAATCGCTGATCCTTCAGGGAATCCCCTTGAGCGAGATCAACGAAAAAGTCGGTTTTGCGGACTATGCAAATTTTCACCGGGCATTCCGGCAGAAGCATGGCATTTCTCCCCGGCAGTTCCGAAATCGAGCGTTCTCCGAACATGGCATAAACACAACTGATACAATTTGAAAGCGGCGTTCGTCCTTGAGGACAAACGCCGCTTTTATAATTATGCCTCGGGGCGAGTAAACTTGACTTCCAGAGGATTCTGGCGCTCGATTTCGTTGAAGATGGCAATCTGAGCCTTGATGTGCTCAGGCTTCATGAACAGCTCAGCACCGTTGACCAGATGCTCATACCAGTCGTGGTAGAAGCGGTCAGAGCAGCCGTTGAAGGCGTTCCAGACGTCTGCTTTCAGGGCCACAGTCTCTTCGTGCCATACCAGGTGGTTGTTGCAATATGCAGGGTTGCCGTTCTCATCGTGCAGGGACTTGTGATCCAGAACAGGAGAGGGAACTTCTTCATCCACATAGTACTTATACTGGATCTTGTCGTTGTAGACCTTCATAGTGCCCTTGGTACCGAAAATCTTGAACAGGCAGGCTTCCTCGGAATAAGCATCGGAGGGATTGACTTCCATTTCGTAGATCACACCGTTGGAATAGTGCATACGGCAGAACATATAGTCTTCTGCGTCGCCAACGGAATTCCAGATAGCCATGTGAGAGGTGATCTGGGGCATCTCGTCAGAGCCAGCCATGTGCATGATCTGCTCAATGGAGTGAGCAGCATTGTTGCGCATGGAACCGGCATCACGGTACAGCAGAGTCTGCCAGTCGTAACGGCGGGCAAAGGAGTTCTGGCAGGCACGGACCAACTTCACATCACCGATGACCTTCTTCTCCAGCAGTTCATGCATCTGGATGTAGTAGTCGTTGTAACGGTACTGGTGGAAAATGGTGAATTCCACGTTGTTTGCCTTAGCGGTGTCGATCAGATCCTGAACCATCTCAGGAGTCTTGCACAGGGGCTTCTCGCACAGAACGGTAAAGCCGTGAGCCAAAAGATCCTTGGTAACAGGATAATGCTCGTCGGAGTAGGAAGCATTGGTGACAAAGTCAATATCAGTTCTGCCAAACAGTTCCCGGTAATCGCTGTAAGTATCACAGCCAAAATCCTTTGCTGCAGCAGCTGCACGGGCAGGATCTCTCTCAACGACGGCAACCACATTGCAGATATCATTGTCAGAAGAGCGCAGGAATGCGCCATGGATGCCCCAACCGCTTCTGCCATAACCAATGAGGGCGATATTCAGCTTCTTCATGTTAATTTTCTCCTGTATTATATTTTTTCATTAAATCATCAAAGGCATCTATTAGCCGCCCGCAAACAATGGCATAGACACGTCTATAGTTACTTGGAGTGTAGTAAGAAGAAAGAACTCGGTCGGGCGGCTAAGAGATGCCTTTGACAATTTGAAAGGGTGAGCGGCACGGCACTGGTCCGCGCCGCTCATTAAGAAAGAAGGAAGATGTATTTTGCTTAAATTACTTAGCCTTAGCAGCTTTCCAGTCTGCCATCTTTGCACGGATATCCTTGTTGATGTTCCAGATGAAGGTAAAGCAAGCCCAGGAACCCAGAGCTGCAATGGCAGGGAAGCCAACGACCATCAGCTTAATACCTGCGATAGTGCCTTCGGCCTGAGACAAACCAGCAGCGGTCAGATTTGCGTCATAGCCGATAGCTGCAATCATCAGAACGGTGCCGGAGTTGGCAATGGTGGTACCAATACGGCGAGACAGGGAGAAGAAACCATAGATGGTGCCTTCGTTACGCTTGCCAGTCAGATACTCGTTGTAGTCGATGGATTCAGCAACCAGACCCCACTGCATCTGCTGGGACATCATCACCAGGCCTTCTGCCAGAGCCAGCCAAATAACGAACGCCCAAGCATTGAAATCGGGAACCATCAGGGTGTAACCCAACAGACCGCCCAAAGCGGCGAAACCAGCCAGCAGGCAGACACGGATGATCAGAACCAGATCCCACTTCTTGGTCAAAATGGGGGCAGCGGACAATACTGCAATCATCAGGAAAGAAGACATAGTAGCGTAGTAGGACTGCATACCAATATCGCCGATAACGTCAGCGTACATGTACAGAGCAGCACCCTGACCCAGAGCCTGGACAGCGCAACCACAGATGGAGTGCAGAACCAATGCCAGGAATGCACGGTTCTTGGTGATGATATTGAAAATATCGGTAACCTTGACCTTTTCAGCTTCCAGCTCTTCAGGAGTCTTTTCCACAACGGCAGTGGTCTTGTTGCGCTCCTCGGTCCATGCATAGTGGATGAAAATCAGAATACCGCCAATGACAGCACTCACGATAGCCGCAGCCTGAAAACCGGCGGGATTATCGCCAACTTTAGCAATAACCTGAGGAATTACGAAGCCTGCAATCAGACCAGCTAACGTAGAGCCAAAACCACGTGCAGATGCCAGTGTTGCGCGCTCGTTGTCGTTCTTAGCCATATTGCCCAGCAGGGAGCCCATACCAATGTTCATCATGGTATAGCCGCCCTCGTAGACGATCTTCAGTAGGAAAGCTGCTGCGACTGTTGCCCAGCCACCGCCGAGATGCTGGGGAATTGCGAAGAATCCAATGCCGCCAACTGCCAAAATGGGAATAGATGCCAGAATCCAGGGTCGGAATTTGTCTGCGCCAGGCTTTGCCTTAGCGAAACACATGTCCATGATGGTGCCCATCATGGGATCATTCACTGCGTCCCAGATGTTCCAAACCAGCAGCATGGTTGCCAGAACAGCAGCGTTGATCTGCAGATGGACCTGCAGGAAGCGGGTCACGTAGCTCCAGCCCATCCACATGGCGATACAGCCGCCGCAGTCGCCGGCGCCGTAGCCAATAATGTGCTTCAGCGTCAGCTTATCAGACTTTACTTTTGCCATTTTTTGTTTTTCCTCCTATTTTTTAATTGGGGGATATTTTGCTCCATATCTCCACTATACACATCAAATGTTAACAAACAATTCACAGAAAATACATAATAATTCCTGCAAAAAATATAATAAATCGTGCAAATCGACAGAAATTGCACGATTTATTATGTTCGTTTTAGATGTATTTTGCTAAAATGACCTCACGGATACCCACACAAATAACAATACGAGAGGAGTATATAAAATGA
This sequence comes from Faecousia sp., assembly GCA_045606145.1. Lineage (GTDB taxonomy): Bacteria > Bacillota > Clostridia > Oscillospirales > Oscillospiraceae > Faecousia. The sequence goes on along the minus strand of JAZURG010000024.1, from coordinate 3,595 downwards.
AGCTTGGTGTTTTTTCTGCCAGTATGCCTGAGTACACAGTTCCGGAGGCCGCAGCTCTGATTAAGGAAATGGGCTATGATGCCGTGGAATGGCGTGTAGAGCCCCTTGGCCGTGCTTCCTGGTATCAGGGCGATGATACCCCCTATGAATTGCGCTATTGGCTTGAGAACAAAGCAACCGTGGATTTAAATAATATCATGGAAGCTGCTTTGGCTGCAAAGAAGTGCTGTGATGAGGCTGGTATCAAGATCATCGGTCTGTCTGCTAGTCTGACCTATAAGGATATGGATAAGCTAAGGTCCGTCCTGGAGGCAGCGAAGGCCATTGGCTGTCCTCAGGTCCGGGCCGGTATGTATGATGTCGATTTTTCCACCTCCGACAAAACTTTCCCTGAGTTGTTTGATGAAATCAAAGCTGGCAACAAAGCCCTGGAACCTATGCTCAAGGAATATGGTGTCAAGCTGCTGATCGAGACCCATCACCAAACCGTCAACGCTAGCCCCTCCTCTGCTTACCGCATGGTGGAAGGTTTGGATCCTGAATATTACGGCATCATTTTCGATCCCGGTAATATGGTATTTGAGGGCCACGAGGATTACCTGAAGAGCTTCCAGATGCTGGGACCCTACCTGGCTCATGTCCATGTAAAGAACGGTGTCTGGGAATATGCCGGTGAAGACGAGTTTGGCTCTGCTCAGTGGAAGCAGGTCATGTGTCCCCTGAACAAGGGTATCGCCGACTTGAAGGGGCTGATTAAGGCACTGAAGAGAATTGGCTACGAAGGCGCACTGAGCGTGGAGGATTTTTCCAACGAGAAGCCTACTCGCGAGAAGCTGGAGTTCAATATTGCTTACCTGCGAAAGCTGATGGCTGCGGAATAAGGATAGTCAAAGGGAGCGGTTTTTCCGCTCCCTTTTTACATTTACTCCTACTATATACGCTTATTCTTCCATAATCTCTAGCATCATCCTGGCTCCGAGACGGAAACTATTCTGGAACAGCAGACATTCTGCTTTGGCCTGAAACTCCCGCACACTGTCTGTATACCGGGAGAATAAATCCTTCTGTGTATCAGTCATGGTGGCTAGAAGTTTTTCTTCATTTCGGCTGATCAGCTGAAGTAATTCTTTATATTCTGTACTGGGACAGACATCGTATTCTGCCGGATCGAGATTGCCATACCAAAATTCTTCCAGGATGCTCATATTATGTCCTCCCCATAGACCAGTTCCAGAAGGACAATTTCCTCTGCCCGGTTCCGGATGTTATTCATCGCTCCTACCCAGGTAAGCGGATCAACAGCTTTCAATTCCTCCGTAATCCCCTCGGAAGCCTTCATTTGCTCGATGATTCGTTCCAGACGGTTTTTGCCTGTTCATTCAGATCGGCAAGATAGGTATGAAAGTTTCCGGACAGCACCAGCAAATTGAATTGAATGGGATGATGTTCTCGTAGATAATCCCGGTGCATACGGCCCCATTTCCCGATTGGACGTTTTTCCTCAGGCAATTTCAGACTGGGGATGTAATAATCATCGCAGTGGATATATTGTATTTCCATAGCCAAACCTCCTTTGTTTGTTCTGCCACCATTGTACCGCTCTGGGTTTTCCTTGTCGAACTTGCCGACCTCTCAAAAATCTCCGGACGAAATGGCAGACAAACAAAAAGCAGTCCCGCTGAAGATGCTTTTCAGGCATCTATGCAGAACTGCTGTTTTGATTCGTTATCATATCAGAGCTCAAAAAGTAGTAAATTAGTAGTAAATCCATTTTTGAGTGTAATTTATTGTGGATTATCAAGGCAAATCCCGGCTGATTCAGGTAGTGCCGTGGCATACGAATAAGATTTTTACCATTGTTCAAAACTCCATGCTATGTAGCTTTATACTACGATATCCCACGTTTACTACAAAACATGAAACTTTTCAAGTAGCAGGCTGTTTTCGCTTCGTTGCGGACCCCGGCATACTGCGGCTGCATCCGTTCCAGAGCTTCCCAATCCATTGTTACCATCGGACGGCCATGCCACATCAGCCCACATCCAATCCTTAATTTTTGCGTTGCCAGACAATTGCCGGGAAAACGGTGTTTGCGTTTACACATCTCAAAACGCAAAAAACCCCAGAGGTTTCCGACCGTAAGGAGAGGAATTCTCTGGGGAATTTCATATGCCGCATTCATTGAAACAAGAGTAATTCATGCGTCACACATCGCTGCGGCGAAATTGCGAGGTTGATTCACTATTCCATTTGAACATTCAAACGGAACACATTGATCACATCCCCATCCGGGCAGCAGAAGCGGATCTCTCCGTTGCTGGAAGTGGGCGGTGTGCCGCCGTAGCGGAGAATATCGATGTAAGGAAAGGCAACATGCATTGCCATTGGACATAGCTTGCCACGTCGGTTTCGTAGTCGAAGGTATCTCCGATCTTATGACCACGGTGGCATCCACACTTGCCAATCCTGTCAACCAGGGTTATCTTGATTTTGGGCTTACTCATAGAACTCTCCTAAAATGTGATAGTTGCAACATAGCTTTCTTTGGTGTACAATAGGCGTAAGGAGGCGATGGATATGAAAGACATTCTGCTGCAGGTCAACTCTCCATTGTTCGATGGTGTGAATCCCGAAGACCGCAAAACCATGTTGGGCTGCATCGGATATCACATTGGTACTTACAAGAAAGGTGACATTGTTGCCTTCGAAGAAGAAAACATCAAGCATATCGGCATCATCATTTCCGGTGCCGTGGATATGGTCAAGGAAGATCTCTGGGGCAACAAGACCATGCTGGTGCGGATGCGCAAGGACGAATTGTTCGGTGAGACCTTCGCCTGCGGAAGTGACAACTTATCCGTCGTGACTTTCCTGGTTTCTGAGGACGCACAGATACTCTTTATGCCCTTCGACCGGGTGATGCACAGCTGCACTATGGCCTGCGTGTTCCACCATCGGCTCATTGAAAACATGGTTGCGATCATTGCCAACAAAAACCGGGATCTGATGCGAAAGGTGGAAGTGGTGTCTAAGCGCACCATCCGGGAAAAGCTGCTTGCTTACCTTTCCATCCAGGCGCAGACCCAGAATTCCCGCTACTTTGAGATTCCTCTTGGCAGAGTGGAGCTGGCGGAATACCTTTGTGTTGACCGCAGCGCCCTGACAAGAGAGCTTGTAAAAATGAAAGAGGACGGTCTTATCGACTACGACAAGAACTGTTTCCGAATCCTATGATAATTGCCTCGCTGCGATAAGCAGCGGGGTTTTTCAATTCGATGGTATATTCGTTTCTCTGTACATCCACATGGAAAACTTTTTTGAGGATGCCCTTATCCAGCATCTCCTGTGGGGTACCGGTGTAGATTTCCTTACCGGCGTCGGTAGCAATGATCCGGTCACTGTACTTGAGTGCTTGCTGAAGATCGTGGAGAACCATGATAATGGTCTTTCCCTGTGCTTTCAGCTTCTGCAGAAGTTCCATCAGGGAAAGCTGGTATTCAATATCCAGATAGGTGGTCGGCTCATCCAGCAGCAGAATGGGCGCATCCTGAGCAAGCTGCATGGCAAGATATACCCGCTGCCGCTCACCACCGGA
>JAZURG010000023.1:0-2306 GCA_045606145.1 Faecousia sp. | reverse complement strand
GGAAGAACTGATCGAGATCGAGCTGAACAACGATGTTCTGAAGGTCGACGGCAACTTCGCTATCGCCTGGAGCGGAAGCCTCAGCTTCACGGTGGAACGTTCCGGTAAGTCTCTGGTCGGCTCTGCAGCCTCCGGTGAAGGTCTTGTCAATGTCTACCGCGGCACCGGCAAGGTGCTTCTGGCACCTGTCACCAAAGGCTTTGCATAATCAGTAAAGTAATCATATCGGCGCCCCTGAGCTTAGTTCTCAGGGGCTCTTTTTTGCTATATATGAGAATTGAACTTGATCCATATTTCCAGTATAATAGACCATGTTTCGATTCTCTATGGATGAAACAAAACAGGAGATGGATATATATGGCGAAGAAAAAGCAAAAACAAAACAACCACTCTTCTAAGAAGGGTTCAAATAAACACAAAGATTCTCCTCGCAGCAGACTTGAATGCAGCGCCAGAGAAAGTTATCGCGAGAGAACAAAATGCATCCGGCATGATGAGACGCTTACTCCCGAGTTAAGAGAAGGCTTGGACTATGATCCAATCCGCCAAAAGCGGAGAATCCGTGCAACTATCGCAACCATGGAGGAAGTAAAGAAAAGAGTACAGCACTTATGCCCGGATGTGCCTGATATCTACACCACAGAAGAGGAATGGATCGAAATCAATGCTTTTCCCAGTCCAGCATACGACTATGAAGAGCGCTTTACGTTTTCTGCATTGGCAAGTGCAATCTGGATGCTTGATCAGATCCGGGATAGCAACCGCATGAAGAACCTGGAAGCTGTTCTTCCTATTGCTGATTCAGTGGATGAGATCATATATCCTCCGGTATGGGATCCTTGCCACGGTAATGAAGTACTCTATAACATGATGCATGCGATTTTGCATCGTAATGATCCTGATGTCCAAAGTGGAGAAGGTTCATCCGGAAATGGCAAAATCCAACGCTTCTATATGACAGATCCGTTGGCAGAGCAAAGAGTATCACCGCAGTGGAAGAAGCGAATGACATTTGACAGCATTCTCGCATTGATCCCCAGTGAAGCCGTTGACGCTGCAGAACAGATGTATCAGGAAAAGTATTGGGACTTTGTAACGAGATATTTTCTGTCCAGACAAGTCGTTTGCCGTATGGATGTGAAGCTTAAGGCAGACATTGATGATTTCGAGCGCAGATCAAGTGAAATCTTATCGGCATTCCAGGATAAGCAAGCTGAGATCGCAAGAACTGTCCCTGCGCCTCAGATCCATCCATTACAGCTCTGGAATCATGGCAAAATGGAAATTCCGATGCAATCTGCACCAACTGAGTATCAGCAGATGTTTGCGAAGGTTCAGAGCATCGATGCGGAAAGAATGCGGCTGGAGAGCAGGGAAGTGGCACTCAATGATCTGCTTGATTCTTTCGGGAAGGAAATGTGGGCGATCACATCCAAGCCAAATTCTTATCTTGAAAGAAAATATGGCAAGGAGATTGCAGCCATTTGGAAAGACTTTGAGATTTCAGATCCCTACGCAATGTGTTTTGCCTTTATGTCATTGCTGGATAAGGGCTCTGATCTTCCCTGGTGTTATTGTGCCGGCGTCAATCTGCACGCATGTTATGCTGCTTCACTGCCTTGGCCCCGTATGAAATTTAATCCCTATAACGATGGGATATGGTATCATTGTAAACCAGATCAGGAAGGGTTTTCTTTTGGTCCTGATGGGAGCGAACTGCCTAAAAAGATACGGATCCCAGAATTTGATGACTGGACGAAGCTTCAGTTTGAAGATAAGATGGCAGATGATTCTGATGATGTTGAGAAATTCAATCTATCTCATATCATGTACGAACTGACCGGATGCATAATGCCTCGAAAGATGGACCGCTACATTCCTGCACTCAAGATATTGGATCGGTACGGAATTCGGGGCAAGAAAACATTGCCGCTGCTCTATTGTGCATCTGCGCTCGGAGAGGCCAGACACAGATCCAGCCTGTCCTTGTTTGATCGGCTGCTGGAATCATTGGAAAATGAGTCTGAAGAAGAGGCCGCAGATGAGCAATCTACTGAGGAAATGAAAAGCCAGATCAAATCCTTGCAGGCTGAAGTGAAGCGACTGAAGGAAGCTTCTTACGAGGCAGGTAGAGAAGTCCAGGAGGAAAGAATCCGATACGAATCCCTTGCTCAGAAAGCAGCCAATGATGCGCAGGAATTGCACGATCTGAGAGAACTGATGTTCAATCAGCAGAACGACCTATATGATGATCAGGAGACAGCGGTAGATATCTCTTTCCCATATCGTACAAACCGAAGGATTAT
>JAZURG010000022.1:0-3299 GCA_045606145.1 Faecousia sp. | reverse complement strand
ACCAAGTTTCCGTGTCATCCTGAGCGAGCGCAGCGAGTCGAAGGATCCGTATCCTTAAATGCCACAATTACAGAGTTACTCTTTAGGAGAACGGATTCTTCGACTCCGTTTCACTCCGCTCAGAATGACATGCGTTTTAGGTTACTGCTGCGCTAAACGATCATTTGGCGATCCTGCATAAAAGTCCGCCGCTTAAATCCGCAATTTTGGCAAAAAACTGCGTTGACAAAAAATGTAACCGATGCTATTATATCGATAAAGAGATAACGATAAATAGTTATCGATAAGAAAGGGGCAATTACTATGACGAACAATGTTTCCAACGCACAGGAACTGATGGAACTGCTGGCCCGGGTCCGGGCGGCACAGGAAATCTTCTCTTCTTACTCTCAGGAACAGGTGGATAAGATCTTCCTCGCGGCTGCCACCGCTGCCAACAAGGCTCGTATTTATCTGGCAAAAATGGCTGTTGAAGAGACAGGCATGGGTGTAGTAGAGGATAAAGTCATTAAAAATCACTATGCCTCTGAATATATTTACAATGCCTATAAGCACGAGAAGACCTGCGGTGTTCTGGAAGAGGATCCCTCCTTCGGCATTATGAAGATCGCGGAGCCTATCGGTGTCATCGGCGCGGTGATCCCCACCACCAATCCCACCTCCACCGCTATTTTTAAGGCGCTGATCTGCCTGAAGACCCGCAACGGCATCGTGTTCAGCCCCCATCCCCGGGCAAAGAACTGCACCATCGAAGCAGCGAAGATCGTTCTGCAGGCGGCGGTGGAAGCCGGCGCGCCCAGGGATATCATCGGCTGGATCTCGGAGCCCAGCATGGCGCTGAGCCAGCAGTTGATGGAAAGTGCCGATCTGATCCTGGCTACCGGCGGTCCCGGAATGGTCCGCTCCGCCTATTCTTCCGGCCGTCCCGCTCTGGGCGTCGGCCCCGGCAATGTGCCTGCGGTCATCGATGACACCGCCGACATTCTGATGGCAGTGTCCTCCATCATCCACTCCAAGACCTTTGACAACGGCATGATCTGCGCTTCCGAGCAGTCTGTGATCATTCTGGATCCCGTTTACGAAGCAGTGAGAGCTGAGTTTGTCAACCGTGGCTGCTATCTGCTCAATGATGAGGAAAAGGAAAAACTCCGGGCTGTGCTGCTGGTCAACGGCTCTGTCAATGCCAAGATCGTGGGCCAGAGCGCCCATACCATCGCCGCGCTGGCGGGTATTGCAGTGCCGGAAACCACCAAGATCCTGATTGGTGAAGTAGACTCTGTAGACATTTCCGAACCCTTTGCCCATGAAAAGCTGTCCCCTGTGCTGGCTATGTACCGGGCGCAGAGCTTTGAGGATGCGCTCAATAAGGCGCAGAAGCTTCTGGAGGACGGCGGCTTCGGCCACACGGCAGCGGTGTATCTCAGCACCCGCACCGCAACGCAGAAGCTGAACCGGTTTGCCCAGCGGATGAAGGCCTGCCGGATTCTGGTCAATACCCCCTCTGCCCAGGGCGGTATCGGAGACCTGTACAACTTCCGGGTGACTCCCTCTCTGACCCTTGGCTGCGGCAGTTGGGGCGGCAACTCCGTATCGGAAAATGTGGGTGTCCGCCATCTGATGAATGTGAAAACCGTTGCCCGAAGGAGAGAAAATATGCTTTGGTTCCGCGCGCCCGACAAGGTCTACTATAAGAAAGGCTGCCTGCCCGTTGCCATGGCTGAGCTCAGCGACAAGAAGCGGGCCTTCATCGTCACCGATACCTTCCTGTACCAGAACGGCTATACCAAGCCTGTGGAGGAAGAGCTGGATGCCATGGGCATCACCCACACTGTGTTCTATAATGTGGCTCCCGATCCCACCTTGGCCTGTGCCAGAGAAGGCGCTCATGAAATGGCCTCCTTCCGGCCCGATCTGATCATCGCCGTAGGCGGCGGCAGTGCCATGGACGCTGCCAAGATCATGTGGGTGCTGTATGAGCATCCGGATGTGGACTTCCAGGATATGGCTATGCGCTTCGTGGATATCCGCAAGCGTGTTTACGGCTTCCCCAAGATGGGCGAAAAGGCTTACTTCGTAGCCATCCCCACTACCGCCGGTACCGGCTCTGAGGTAACACCCTTCGCGGTCATCACCGACGAAAAGAGCGGTGTCAAGTATCCTTTGGCCGACTACGAGCTGCTGCCCGACATGGCCATCGTGGACGCGGATATGATGATGGATGCCCCCAAGGGTCTCACCGCCGCATCCGGCATCGATGCCGTGACCCACGCACTGGAAGCCTACGCTTCCATGCTGGCTACCGACTACACCGACGGCCTTGCGCTACGGAGCTTGAAGCTGGTCTTTGAAAACCTGCCCAAATGCTACGACAACGGCCCCAACGAGCCACGGGCCCGTGAGAATATGGCCAATGCCGCTACCATGGCGGGCATGGCCTTTGCCAATGCTTTCCTGGGCATCTGCCACTCCATGGCCCACAAGCTGGGCGCTTTCCACCACCTGCCCCACGGTGTTGCCAACGCGCTGCTGATCAGCAAGGTTCTGCGGTTTAACGCAGCCGAAACCCCCGTAAAAATGGGCACCTTCTCCCAGTATGACCACCCCCACACACTGGAGCGCTATGCGGAGATCGCTGACTATCTGAAGCTGGGCGGCAATACCGATCAGGAAAAACTGGAGAATCTGATCGCCGCCGTTGAGCAGCTGAAGGAGCGGGTGGGCATCAAGAAGACCATCCGGGACTACGGTATCGACGAAAAGGACTTCCTGGACCGTCTGGATGACATGGTGGAGCAGGCCTTCGATGACCAGTGCACCGGCGCCAACCCCCGTTATCCTCTCATGAGCGAGATCAAGCAGATGTTCCTGGATGCCTACTACGGCAACTAAATACTACAAAACCCGGACACAGTGTGTCCGGGTTTCTTGGTAAGCGGTTCCTATAAATGATCGTTTATTTTATCAATCACCACCGCACCTAAAAGGCTTCCCCTTGGGGGGAAGCTGTCAAAAATCTTTGATTTTTGACTGATGAGGGGTCAAAAACCTGTCATTCCCCTCATCCGTCTGCCCTTCGGGCAGCCACCTATTTTCTAAGGTATGATTGCCACCGGCAATCATTGTGATTTAACATTCGCTGCGCCCTGCAGCATCCCCGAGGGGGAAGGCTTTGGATGGTACGCTAAACGATCATTTACTGGATCAGCGCAGTCTGAAACGCAAAAAATCCGGGGGAAACCCCCGGAAAAATAAAAAGACCCATTGACAAAGCCAACGGGATGTAGTAGAATGGTACTCCA
>JAZURG010000021.1:0-9011 GCA_045606145.1 Faecousia sp. | reverse complement strand
GGACTATTATCTGCTGACCCTGGTGGCAATCGCCAAGGAACTGAAGGATGCGGAACTTACTGAAGCAAACATCATTCTTGCCGCTGGTTTGCCCCTGACCTGGACTTCCGGGCAGAAGAAAGAGTTTGCCGCTTACCTGGGCAAGAACAAGGAAGTGGACTTCAACTATAAGAAAGTGGATTACCACATCACCATCGGCGATGTGCGTATCTACCCCCAAGGCTATGCCGCCATTGCTGAATTTGCTGCATCCATGAAGGGTGTGAACCTGGTTGCTGACATCGGCAACGGCACTATGAATGTGCTGTATATGGTGAACGGCAGACCCCAATCCGGAAAGATGTACACGGAGAAATTCGGCACCCATCAATGCACCCTGGCAATCCGGGAAATGTTCATGCAGAAAACCCAGCGGGAGATCAACGATGCCATCATTGAAGAAGTTCTCTGCACCGGCACAGCGTCCATCCCCGCAGCGGATATCAAGATCATCCGCATGATCGCAAAGGAGTATGTGGAGGGCATCTTCCGCAGGCTCCGTGAACATGGCTATGACGAAGGCACGATGATGCTCTATATCACCGGCGGCGGTGGTTGCCTTATAAAGCACTTTGGCAAGGTCAGCGCTGACCGGGTAAAGTTCGTGGATGACATCTGCGCCGCAGCCAAGGGATACGAATATCTGGCAGAAGCGCAGCTGAAAGCGGAGCTTGGCTTATGAGCGACTACCGGATCAATGTTCGCTTCCATGATGACAACGAAGAGGAAAGACGGGCGGCGGAGTATTTGAAATCTCTGCGCCGTTCCCGTAATCAATTTGTTGTGGATGCGGTTCTTGCCCGTATGGATGACACCAAGCTGCTGGACAATATCCGTCAGATTTTCCGTGAAGAGGTTGGCCCTCTATCCATTTCTCCTGTTCAGCCGGTACATCAAACAGTAAGTACCGAACTGACCGAAGAGCAGAAGGAAGAAAACCGAAAAAATGTCCTTGCGGACCTGGATATGTTCGGCTGAGCCAAAAACACGGGATTTTGGCTCAAATCACCGTATTTCAAAGATGTGCTGAGCCATTTTGGCTCAATGCAGATCAAGTGGACAATTTGTCCACTTGAGGTAGGTTGCCAATTTGGCAACCTACTAAAAGAGCGGGTATGGACAGTCGGAGTTCGACCGGCAGAAGCCGGGAGCAGGACTGTCCTATACCATAACGAGCAGGGAACTTGCGCTACAAGCTCCACATCCGACAGCTTCCACTGCCGGACCTTTAAGGGCGCTGCCCCTAACACCCCGATTGAAAGGAATGATTTTATGACAGAAAAAACAGAGGTGATCAACACTCGTTTCTCTGAAAAGGAGAAGCAAGTCGTAGAGCAGTATGCTGCAGCCTGCGGCCTTAGCCGGTCGGAGTATCTTCGCAAGCGGGCGCTGGGATACGAACCCAGGCCTGCTGTGAGTGATTCCTTCTTCCCATTTTATAGTAAGCTTTGCGACTTGTGTAATCAGTCGCTTTCTGTCGAAACAGAAAAAGCTTTGCTGGAATTGATCACCGACATTCGCAGAGAGCTGATGCTGCCGAAAAAGCAAACGAAGAAAGAGGTGGTGGCATGGCGACTACAGGATTCTGGCCAATCAAAGGACGGCTGAAGGACGCCATCGACTATGCCCAGAACCCGGATAAGACCACCGACCGGAAATACCTGGACGAGGATCTGTACAGCGCCTTGCGTTATGCTGCCAATGATGAAAAGACTGATAAGAAGATGTATGTCAGCGCCATCAACTGCCCCAAGCAACTGGCATACGAAACCATGATGGACACCAAGCGCCGCTATGGAAAGTTGGGCGGGAATGTGGCATACCACGGATACCAAAGCTTCAAAACCGGCGAGGTGACCCCGGAAGAGGCACACCGCATTGGTATGGAAACTGCCTGTAAGATGTGGGGCGATGACTATGAGATTGTGGTCACCACCCACTTGAACACAGATAACATCCACAACCACATCGTCGTAAACTCCGTATCCTTCCGCACCGGCAGGAAATTTGAAAATCACATTTCCGACCACTACCGCCTGCGGGAGATCTCCGATGCGGTTTGCCAGGAGTATGGAAAGTCCGTGCTGAAGAACGCAAAGTTTTATGGCGGTGAGAAAGGCGCGTACTGGGTCCACAAGGATGGCGGTATGACCCACCGGGATATCCTGCGCCGGGATATTGATGAAGCGCTTTCCAAGGTATCCACCTACCGAGCATTCTTTGAATACTTGGAGAATCTGGGATATAAGCTGCGTGGCAATGTGGAAAGTCCCAACCTGTCCGTGATTGCGGAAGGCTGGCAGCGCCCGGTGCGCCTAAAGAGCCTGGGAGCAAAGTACACCCCGGATGCCATCTATGACCAGCTGATGCGAAATCAGCGCAAGCCGGAACTGTACTGGATCGAGATGCCCAAACAAGTCCGTGCGCCGTTGCTGATCATAGAGTATTCTCTCCGGGAGGCAGGACGGATGGACGGCCTGCAGCTGACCTTTGCCATTTTTACAGAACTGCTGAAGATCTGTACCGGCAATAATCTGGCAGAAAACAAGAATCTGCCGTTGTCCCCACTGCTGCGTGAGGAAGTGAGAAAGCTGGACAAATATATCGAGGACTACAAGCTCCTCTGCGACTGTCACATTGACACCGCAGAGGAGCTTTTTGCGTTCCGGGAAGATATTGATACCCAGATCAATCAGCTGAAAGCAGAGCGGGAACACATCCGCAATAAGATCCGCCGTGCGTCGGAATCTGAAAAACCGGAATTGAAGCGGCAGGCCAAGGCGGTCACCCAAAAGATGGACCCTTTGCGGAAGCAACAGAGAATCGCCAAGCGCATTGCGGAGCGCAGCGCACCGAAAGTAGAAAACATGCTTGCTATGGAGCGGCAGCAGGAGACCGAAGTAACAAGAGGAAGAACGAAAGGAGCAAGACATGATGAAAGAAACAAGAGCAGAACATTTAGCCGTTGAGAAACTGCGGCCCTTTGAAGGACACCCCTTCAAGGTGGTCGATAACGAAGAAATGGACCAGCTGACATGGAGCATCCTTACCCAAGGCTTGTTGTCCCCGTTGGTAGTCCGTCCGCTGGAGGGTGGAGAATATGAGGTAATCTCCGGACACCGGAGATTACACGCATGCAAGAAGGCAGGAATCGAAACGGTTCCTGCCTTAATTACGGATATGGATCGGGATGCTGCAGCGATCGCTTTGGTGGACAGCAATCTCCATCGGGAGAAGATCCTGCCCAGCGAAAAAGCATTTGCTTACAAGCTGAAGCTGGAAGCGATGAACCGGCAAGGTCAGCGCACAGATTTAACTTCGACACAAGATGTGTCGAAGTTCCGTTCAAACGAATTGGTAGGTGAAGCCAATGGTGATAGCAGGGAAACTGTCCGCCGCTATATCCGCTTAACTTACCTACTTCCAGAAATTTTGCAGAAAGTTGATGATGGACAGATTGCTTTCACACCAGCAGTACATCTTTCTTATCTCTCCCCAACAGAGCAACACTGGGTGTTGGAAGAGATGGGGTACAACGACTGCACCCCTTCTGTTGGACAGGCATACCATCTCAAGGAACACAGCACGGCAGGCACACTGACCAGAGATTATGTTGCAGGTTTGATGAGCCAGGAAAAGGCCAACCAAAAGGAACGACTGAAGATTCCCATGGAGCGCATCCGCAAATACTTCCCCAAGCACTACACCTCCTCCCAGATGGAGGATGCAATTGTGAAGATGTGCGAGGCTCAGTTCCGTAAGCGAACCGACCGGGATGCTCGATAAGGAGGTGACGCCTATGCCCGAAAAGATTGCCCCAGCAGAGTATGTCCATCCCGGAAAGAACAGTAAAGAAAATTTGACTGGGCATTATGACCCGCAGGCCGTAACGGAGAAAAGGGTGGGAGAAAAGATTATGCCGATTTACCCGGATTCAGTGTATACCGAAAAAGAGAACATAGTGGAAGTAAAGCGGCAAATGACGGTAGGAAAGCAAACCATCATTGTACGCTCTTATTTTTTGTCTGAAACTGCGGGGACACCGACACAGAAATTGCTTGGCATAATCGACAGTGACGCAAAGAAAGTGTAATGTAAAAACGGATTTACGGCAGACTGATACGGTCAATTAACCTCACCGTATCAGTCCGCCCGGAAAGGAGTATTTATGGAAAACAAGGAAGAATATACAATATTATATGGGCGACTTAGCTCTGAAGACACCCAAAAGGGCAGTAAAGATGATTCTAACAGCATTCAGAATCAAAAATTGCTCTTAGAGAAATATGCGGAAGAACATGGTTTTAAAAACACAAAATTCATTTATGATGATGGCTACACCGGAACAAACTTCAATCGACCCGGCTGGAAGGAAGTTATGGAACTAATTGAGTCGGGTTGTGTTAAGACACTAATTGTAAAGGACATGTCTCGTTTGGGTCGTGAATACCTTCAGGTTGGACAGTACACGGAACTTATTTTTCCAAGCTACGGTGTTCGGTTTATTGCAGTGAACGATGGCGTTGATAGCTTGGATGAAGCAACAAATGATTTCACCCCGTTCCGAAATATCATGAATGAGTTTTACGCAAAAGACAGCAGCAGAAAACTTCGCGCTATATTTAAACTGAAAGCAGAAAGCGGAGCGAGGCTTGGAACAAAGGAACCTTTCGGCTACATCAAAGACCCGCAGGATCCCAAGCGGAAGATTATTCCTGACCCGGATACTATGCACATTGTAAAATATATTTTCCAATTATGTGTGTGGGGAAAGGGACCAATGCAAATTGCAAATTGTCTGCGCGAGGAACAAGTACCGACACCGACAGCATTTTACTACTATCATCATGGAGTTTTGCCCGGTCGTGCAAGCATGGACGATCCGTTTTCATGGAATCAAAGAACTGTTGCGAATATACTTGAGAATGAAGTGTATTTGGGCCATACCGTGAACATGAAAACAACCAGCCTTTCCTATAAAAATAAGAAACGGATTGAGCGACCAGAATCGGAGCACATTCGCTTTGAAAACACACACGAGCCATTGATCGACCAGCAGACCTGGGATATCGTCCAGGAGGCGCGTAAGCATAAACGGCGCAGATCAAACATCGAAGAAGAAAATTTCTATTCCGGTTTGGTATACTGCGCAGATTGTGGTGCCAAAATGACGTTATTTCGGTCACGGGCAAAAGGGCCGGAGAAAGAGGAATTTATTTGCTCAGCTTATCGGCAAAAAGGAAAAGCAACCTGTTCGGTGCATTTGATTCGGCGGGCGGCTTTAGAGACTGTTCTTCTCGATGATCTGCGCCGTGTAACCCATTTTGCACGACAGAATGAAGCGTTATTTGCAGAACATATCGGGCAAAAATGTAAGGCTGAATCGCAGCGGGAGATGAGACGGATCCGCAAAGAAATTGATGCGTTAAACAAGCGACAAGGCGAATTAATGGCCTTATTCAAACGCCTCTATGAAGATAATGTTTTGGGTCGCATTCCGGATACGCAATATCAGGTTTTATCCCAGGGATATACAGAGGAACAGCGTCAGTTAAGTGCGCGGTTACCGCAGCTGGAGGCGCAATTGTCCACCTTTGAAAAAGATGTTTCCGGTGCAGAACGGTTTATTGAAAAGGCCAGACAATATACCGAAATAACAGAAATTACTGCAGAAATCCTTTGGGCGTTTATTGAACGGATCGAGATCGGTGAACGTGCCGAAAAACACAGACACTATACATCACAAGAAGTCCGGATTTATTACCGTGATATTGGTTTGCTGGATGAAATGCCGGCAAACAAAATCAAAAAATTCCGAAATCCCTCTTTGGACGAGTAAAAGAGCAAAAAGCTTCCTTATGGGAAACTGCGGGAAAGCAGCTTTCTGAAGCTGTTGTTTGGTTTCCTCACCGTATGCTTCCTGGCAGCCGCGTTCTGCATGCCGGACCGGGCTACCATGTTCTCCGGCCTGTGGCAGATCCTCAGCCAGCCCAGCAAGGTCTCTACGAACTACTTCGCCGTGGGCGGCTACGCAGCCACCTTCCTGAATATGGGCCTGGTGGCTCTGATTTGCCTGCTGCTGTATGTGCTGTCCGGCGCAGTGGTCACCAATGTTTCCACCCTGGCATTTATTCTGACTCTGGGCTTCGGCTCCTGGGGCATCAATGTCCTGAACATCTGGCCCACTATGCTGGGCGTTGTTCTTTACTGCCTGGTAAAGAAGGAAAAGATCACTACACAGATCAATGCCATGCTCTTCTCCCCCGGCATCGCCCCTCTAATCACCGACCTGCTGATCCGTTATCCCCATGCAGAAGCCATCGGCTTTAATCTGCTGGGCTTTGGCATCGCCATGGTGGTGGGCCTGGCCATTGGCTTTTTCCTGCCCGCCGGCCTTGCCCATTCTCCCAAGGTCCATAAGGGCTTCGACCTGTATTCCGCAGCTTTGCCCATCGGTATGACCGCTTTCTTCCTCCAGGCCACCCTCTTTAAGACCATGGGCGTGGCCCTGCCTGCCGCCCCCTCTGCCGAGACGCTGCAGGTGGCATCTCCTCTGGTCGTCAATGTGTTCTGTGGCGTGGTGTTCGGCCTGTGCATCGTGTTTGCCTTCCTGCTGGGCTGCAAGCCCAAGGATTATTGGCGGCTCCTTAGCGATCCTGCGCTGGTCACCAATTTCTCCTCTACTTACGGCAACGCCACCTTCCTGATGAATGTGGGCGTCTACGGCCTGTTCATCCTGGGCTATTATAACCTGGTGGGCGCTACCTTCAATGGCGTTACCTTTGGCATCATCTTCTGTATGCTTGCCTGCTGCAATTCCGGCTCCCATCCCGGCAATGTCTGGCCCATCATGCTGGGCTATGTGGCTGCCAGCCTGGTGTTTGGCTGGATCTCCCCGCTGCTGGGCGGCAATTTCACCGGCGCGGCCAGCGCCCAGGCTATCTGCGTGGGATTGTGCTATGCCAACGGCCTTTCTCCCATTGCCGATAAGTACGGCTGGCGTTACGGCTTCGTGGCAGCGGTGATGCACTATTTGCTGGTCACTTCCGTACCCTCCCTCCACGGCGGCTACTGCCTGTATAACGGCGGTTTCACCGCGGCGCTGATCTGCCTGATCCTGGTGCCGGAGCTGGAGAAGTTCTTCCGCACCAAGGAGGACCGTCATCTGGCCCGCGCTGCCAAGAAGGCAGCCAAGCAGCCTGTGGCGGAATAAGAAAAACGTAAAACTTCTCGATCAGAAATGATCGAGGAGTGTTTTGTATGGATATCAGGGCCAGATTTGTTCTACTTTTGCCCAGGTGTCGTCGCCGGGGTCGGCAGCATACGCTTTGAGTGCCTTGCCTAAGGCCGCAAGCTGGGGACGAGTGAGAGTATCGCAGTTGTTCCAGTCTACGCTGTGCAGATCCTCCGCAAGGTAAGCCCGGACCACTTCCTCCAATGGGTTAGCGGCATACGCGGCATCCTTGTAGGGGGCCAGGAGCCCCAGACTGTCCACCGGAGCGGCGGCATCCTCCGGAGCTGTCACCAGCCACCGCAGGAAATCCAGAGAAGCGGCGACATCTGCCGGTCTGGCCTGCTGGTTGACACACCAGTATCCGGTGCAGGAATGGTACAGGCCCAGATCCTCCGCATCGGAGGTGGTGTATACCGGGAGCATCTGCAAATTGTTTTCAACCAATTCCGTCAGAGGGGAAAGGGCCTCATAATCCCATGTGCCGCCCAGATAGAACACAGCCTTCTGATCCAGAAAATCCTGGATGCTGTTGCTTCCGGCAATGTCGTTGGCGGTGTACAGGTCCCAGAAGCTGCGCAGATCCGAGTCACTGGCCTGCAGGCCGGCCAGCAGGCACAGCAGGCTTCCATGGTCTGTACTGGTCAGATCCGGGGAAACAAAGGCGGAAACACCCAGCATAGCAGCATTCTTAGTGATAAACTGGGCGATGTTGGCTAAGGAGGCATAGTCCTTGATGTCAGATCCGGTGTAACCGGTCCGGGCCAGCAAGGAGGCATTGTAAATAAGACCGTAGCTTTCGATGTTGTTGGCGATACCCCATACGCCGTTCTCGTCTGACAGCACGAAGATATCACGGCAAAGCTGCTCCAGGATTGGATCTGCCTGCAGATCCAGACAATACTGCTGGAATTCTGCCAGAGCCTCGTGATCGTGGAGGCAGAAGATGGTAGGCGCGACTTCCTGCTCCAGAGCCAGAGAAAGGGCGGCGGCGCAATCGTTGCTGCCGCTGCTGAGGATCGTTACCCGAATCCCGGTCTGCTGGGTATAGGCCTCTGCCAGGGTATACCACTGCTCAGCCAGCGCGGCATCGTGCTGGAACAGCACCACCTTGCCCGGCTCTTCCGGCGGGATGCTTTCTGAGGGGTCTGTCGGGACCGTAGGGGTGGTAGGGCTGGTAGGAATAGTAGGAATGGATCCGTTGGGGATGGTAGAGGGGACCGTTTGCTCGGGTGTATCCGGTTGACAGCCCCGCAAGCCTATGAACATCAGTACAGATGCCAGGACCAAGCCTGCCAGCAGGACGGAGAGAATGGTTTGTTTCTGTTTATCCATGAATCTTTCTCCAAAAGAAAAAACTACATTCCGGAAAATTATACCGTAAAAATCCGGTTTTTGCAACTATTTCCCCCATATTTCTCCAGCATTCCCATATGTGACTGTGAAAAATTGTGCGGATATTACAAAAATACTTTCCTGGAAACGGGAGCCACCCCACCGATTTTAGGAAAACTGTTGTGTTGACAGGGGTGCATGATTGTATTATGATAATAATACAAAAATAAACAGGAGGTACCCTATGCGTTGGCATTTTGCAGGCTCTGAGCCGGTGTATCAGCAGATCATGGATAAGATCCGCTTTGCGGTCCTGTCCGGGGAATATCCGCCGGGTGCCCGGGTGCCGGCGGTTCGGGAGTGGGCCATGGCTGCCGGAGTCAATCCCAATACCATGCAGCGGGCC
>JAZURG010000020.1:0-12520 GCA_045606145.1 Faecousia sp. | reverse complement strand
CAGCACTCCAAAACGAGAGGTTTTTCGGCAAGACAAGATAAAAAGCCATGGCAAGGCTGACGCCTGCCACGGCTTTTTAACGCAGTATTGCGGGAAAATATCCGATTTGGAGCGTATAAATCCCTATGTGAGGCCGCCCTTTGGCGGTGCTTCCGGTGGTTATTCTGCTTTTTTGGCATAACCAAGTGCATCAAAAATATAGGTCTCTCCGCCGATCTCTCTGGTGCAATCGGCAAAATATGTGCCGTTATACCGGCGGTAGCGCCAACCGTGATCGTCAGCCATCCAGCATTCGGGGGTAACACCGTTCCATACAGTAGGCAGCTTTAACTGCCCACGGATCTCATTATCCTGGAAATGCCACCATTCGGAGGCAATGCCAACCAGATTAGCACCGGTCATGATCTCCGCCAGGAGTCTGGCATTGGCGTTGTTTCTGGAGGGAGTCGAGTACCAACTCAAGTCATGCATGGATGTCTGCATTTTTAGTTCATTGCCCTTCATATCCTCCAGCGTCAGATCCAAAGCAATGCCCAAATTATGCAGGGATCCGCCCTTTGCGAGAAAGCTTCCCAAGGCCCAGGTATCGTTGGTCATCAAAAGCTCATAGGTGATCTCTTCATCCTCTTCTACCTTTGGAAGATCCGTTACTTTCTTATCGGTGAAGGGTTCTTCGGGAATGGGATCTTCCAAGATCTTTTCTGTCAGATCATAGATCTCAATGGTTGCCCGGTTGGGCCGGTAGGCATCATAGATCTTCAGACGGTATCCCCGGCTGACGGCTTCCTGTGCCGCTGCCAGAAGCTTGTGTGAGGTGGGATACAACAGCGGTACCAGGAATTCGCCGCTGGCCATTCGGACATAATTATAGCCTGCGGTCACCACATCAGTCACTTCCGGGATCTCGTATTCATGGACCATGTACAACGACGCATAGCTGTTGGTAATATCGTAGCTGCACAGGTCTCCCACAAGCTCCACCAGATTGATCATGCAGTAGTTGCTGTCAATATAGCACAGATTGCCGTCCAGCATGACACCAAACATGCCATCCTTTTCGTCCAGGACGCAGTAGGCGGCCGCGGTCTTCACTTTGCCAACGACTTCACCATCCGTGGGGGCATTGTAGGCGTCCAGATCCTTCACGGGCCAAATGGTGCAATAAACAGGGGACGCGCCGGTGGTAACGGTGATTTCTTCGGATTCGGCAGCATAGGGACTGTCTTCGTTGGTTTGTCCGCCGACAGCAAACACACGGAACTGAAAATCTCTTAGATTCTGCAAGTGTCCTGTGGTAAATGTCCGCTCCCCGTCTTTGGCTACCTGCTTAATAGGAACCCATCTGGATTGGTCAGCAATGTATTGCTGAAGCTCGTAATATTCGCCCTTTGTTTCTTCCCAGGTCATGGTATATACATTGTGGCCCTGGTCGGAAACTGTAAATGCCAGATCTCTGCCCAGCAAGTCTTCACGCACCACCGCAAAGTCACCACAGGTGTAGCCGTAGTATTCCAACCCGTCTTCAATGCGGTATGCATCGAACACAAAAGAACACTTTGCGTCATGTGCGGGCATGGGAATATCCTGCTCATCGCCGAAATTGAAGGTTGTTTCCTTTTCCGTCAGTGTTTTCAAAAGGGTCAGCGAGCCATCCTCTCCGGTGAGGTAGATCCGGGTATGGGTAGCGGATTGCGGCTGATAAGTAACGGTAATTTGGTCAGTGTCCGGATCTGCCGTCCATTGGATATCGGATACGGTGGGGCGGCTCAGATTGGTGGTGACCCGGACAGGAACATCACAGGGACGGAGTTTGGTCTCCCAGGCGGCTTGGTATTCCACAATGGTAGAGATTTGGATCACGATCTGCTGCTCTTCCGGAACGGGTGGCAGGACGCAGGATGTGCCATGAATGTATTGCTGATAAAGAACAGTGGGCGCTTCTTCCGCCTCGATGGCTTCCTGCGTCATAGGAAGCTGTATTTCAAGTGAGTAATAGTCGGCCCGCTCTGCTTCCGGCCAGGTAAGGGTCAAATGATCCTGTTCATCCTGCCGTATTGTCAAAAGGGTATTTTCCGGCATGAAGCTGGCAGCATTCTGATAGGGCAGAACCACAAAGTAGACAAAAGCGGCACCAAGACCCAGTAATAAAATTAGCAGGATCAAAATGATCCATAAGACCGTTTTTTTCATATACACCACCCAATCATGCGTAATTGGTTTGTTTTTGTTCGGGGGATACACTCCCACAATATCCTTATTATAAGATGAAGTTACTGGAAAAGCAAGGGTTGTTTCCCAACTTTACTTTTTCTCAAAAATCTGCTACCATAATAAATTGAAAGGCGGTGATGGCGTGAAAGTGAAAAAGCTGACGGTTATGGCAATGCTTTGCGCCATCGCGTTAACGATTTTTATGGTGGAGGCGCAAATTCCGCCGCTGGTACCTATGCCCGGTGTTAAAATGGGCCTGAGCAATATTGTTACGGTGTTTGCGGTATTTGCCCTGGGACCGGGAGAAGCGGCAGCGATCCTGTTTGTCAGAATATTTCTGGGGGCCGTGTTTGCGGGTAATTTCAGCACCATCTTTTATTCCGCTGCCGGCGGTGCCTGCGCGATTCTGGTAACCATTGGTCTTAGAAAGATATTAACGAAGAAACAGCTTTGGGTGGCGGGCAGTATTGGTGCCGTTGCCCATTCTGTCGGACAGATGGCTATGGCAATTTTGCTGACGGGAACACCGTCTCTGGCGGTGTATCTGCCGTTTATGATCCTGTGCAGTGTGATTTCCGGCTTGTTTACCGGATTGTGCGCCCAAGTGCTTGTGAATCGGGGGAAAGATATATGGAAAACCGTTTTCAAATGAATTTTACCAAGGCGCAGGTGGATGCCATTTCCAATCTGGGCCTCGCCCATGTGGGTGACGGTGTTTACGAATTGCTGGTCAGAAGTTATCTGTGCGTCAAGGGTGATCAGACGGTAAAGACCCTGCATAAGGATGCGGTAAGTCTGGTGAAGGCCTCTTCTCAGGCAAATTTCGCGGAGGCGATCCTGCCCATATTGACCGAAGAGGAATTTGCCTATTACCGCCGGGGTAAGAATACCCATACCCATGCCGCGCCAAAAGCGGCTTCCCCCAAGGAGTATGCTATGGCCACGGGTCTGGAGACCCTGTTTGGCGCGCTGTATCTCTACGGAAGAACCCAGCGGCTCAGCGAGCTGTTCGAGAAAGGAATGGAAAGCTATGGCATTTGACGCATATTTCCTTTCTGCGGTATTGGATGAGATTCGGCAGAAAGCCACCGGTGCCCGTGTTGAAAAGATCCATCAGCCGGGCAGGGACACGGTGATTTTGCTGCTGCGCTGTGAGCAGGGCAGAGAAAAGCTACTCTTTGCGCCCAACCCAGCCGCACCACGGCTGCATCTGACTACAGCCAATCCGGAGAATCCCGATCAGCCGCCTATGTTCTGCATGCTGCTGCGCAAGCACCTGTCCGGTGCAAGATTGGCAGAAATCTCACAGCCGCCTATGGAGCGGGCAGCCACCTTTACCTTTGACTGCACCGATGAAATGGGTTACCCCGTGCAGAAAAAATTGGTGGCGGAGCTGATGGGCCGTACCTGTAATTTGTATCTGTTAGGCCCCGACGGGCGCATCATCGATTGCCTGCGGCGCATCGGTCTGGATGAGACCAGTAAGCGCCCCGCACTGCCGGGCCTTCTATATCAAGAGCCGGAAGCGGTAAAAAAAGCTGATCCCAGATATCTGGAACAAGTAGGTTATGTAAACTTATTATGTAAACAAGGAGCGGATGTGATTGCTGACCGCTTGATGGACGAGCTGGGCGGTTTGTCGCCTTTGGTCTGTCGGGAAGCGGCGCTCTTTGCCGCCGGGGATACTGCCGCCCGGATCGACGAGCGCTACGCGGAAGAGGTAGCGGAAAAGCTATATCTGTTCTTCCATGAGCATCTGAATCATCCCGCGCCGTATTTCTATGCCCAAGCCGACGGAACACCCAAGCAGTTTGCTTTCTGCCCCATCCGGGAATACGGGGGCTGTCAACAGGCAGAATCCTTTACGGCGCTTTTGGACAATTATTATATTGTAAGGGACCGTAAGGATGCCATGCGGCAAAAGAGCCAGGCGCTGCGCAAAACCGTCACCAACCTTTGCCAGCGCATAACCCGCAAGCTTGCCATTCAAGAAAAGGAACTGGCGGCCACCTTTGACCGGGAGCGGCACCGCCAGTTGGGTGATATCGTCACCGCCAATATCCACCGGATCATCAAGGGGCAGACGGTTCTGGAAGCGGAGGATTTCTATGACGAAGAAATGAAGACCGTAGAGATTCCTATTTCGCCCATCCTCTCTCCCCAGCAAAATGCGGCAAAGTTCTATAAGGATTATGCCCGTATGAAGAATGCGGAAAAAGAACTGACAAAACAGATGGAGCTGGGCGAGCAGGAGCTTTACTATCTGAAGAGTGTTCTGGAAGAGCTGAACCGGGCGGAAACCGATGCGGAGCTGGATGAGATCCGGCAGGAGCTTCAAGCCGGTGGCTATGTCCGTTCGGACAGCGCCAAAAAGCGGATGAAGCAAAGCAAAGTGCAGCCAATGCGTTTTGAATCCACCGACGGTTACCCCATCTATGTGGGCCGCAATAACCGGCAGAACGATGAGCTGACCTTCAAGCTGGCAAGAAAGGATGATATCTGGCTTCATGCCCAGAAGGTCCACGGCAGCCATGTGATCATCTCCTGCGGCGGCACAAAACCGCCGGACGATACCGTCACCCAGGCGGCTCAGCTTGCGGCTTACTACTCCGAATCTACCGGCGGCCAGAACATCGCCGTGGATGTGACCCCTGTGAAACAGGTAAAAAAAGTCCCCGGCGCAAAACCGGGCATGGTCATTTACCACACCTACAATACGGTCATCGTCAATCCCTATAAGGATATCTTTGTTGATCCGCTGAACGCGGAAAGAAAGCCGGAATAAAAAACCGTGTTGCGACTTGCCGCAACACGGTTTTGCTTTCTTATGTAATATGCAACACAGGAGAAAGTACGATCATTGTTTGTTTATTTAGAATAGACACTTGCGTTTTTCGCGGTTTTATGATACTCTATAGACATAATCAAAATAGAAAGAGAGGATACCTTATGATTGGATCCGGATTAAAAAAGCTGGCAAAGCAGCATAATATGCTCGTTTCCAGCGGTGTCGCTTACGGCAGCCTGATGGGATTTGCCACCACCTTGTGCGAAGGCAGCGGATGGAAGCGCCTGGACATTGCCACCCGCTTTGCGGACATGGAGCAGCAAAAGGCTTTTGAGGCTGCGCTGTACGCAGTAGACACCAAACGGCAGTACCGTGTGCAGAGCTTGATGATCAATAACAGAAATATCAATGTGGTATTCCAGGATACCATTGGAACCATGAAAAAGATCGAAGCCTTTATTGCCTGGTTCTATCCTCTTCTGGAGCAGCACGGCGCGCAGAAAGCAGAGATCTGCACAGAGTGCGCTGCCCAGATCATCAGCGGAAGCTGGTACATGATCGACGGAATCGCCTATCATATGCATGATGCCTGCGCAGAGCATGTGATGCAGGAACTGAATGCCGAAGCGCAGCAGCGTAAGGATGAAGACACCGGTTCTTACATCGGAGGCTTTATTGGTGCGTTGATCGGCGCGCTGTTGGGTTCTGTGGTATGGGCTCTGGTGCTGTCTGCGGGATATGTGGCATCCCTGGTGGGTCTGGTGATCGGCTGGCTGGCAGAAAAAGGCTATACCTTACTGAAGGGCAAGCAAGGCAAGGGCAAGGTCGTCATTCTGATCATCGCTATTATTGTAGGTGTACTGCTTGGTACGCTTCTGCCCAGTGTGGTTGATTTGGTTCAGAGGATCGGTGCAGGTGAGTTGCCCGGTATCACATACGGCGATATTCCTGGTGTTATTCTGATGGTTATGAGGGAAGATGCCGAGTACATGCGCGCTATGCTGTCGAATGCAGGCATAGGTCTGCTGTTCGCTGCACTGGGTGTGTTTGCTCTGCTGCGCAAGACCAAGCAGGAAGTTACCGATATGACTATCAAGAAGCTGAGCTGAGAATGAGAATAAAAAAGCGTCTGTAAAATAATGCGCATAAATACCCAGCAATGACGGCGGGAGCAAGCCCCCGCCCTACAACATGTCCGAAAAGACATCGTAGGGCGGGGGTTTACTCCCGCCGTAAGCGTTTCATCTAGGATACACAAGAATGTATATGCGTTTTTTACAGCCCCTTTACTTATACAACCTTGATAATGGCGTTTTTTATGAAAAACAGGGCAAAATAACCGGGAAAGTGGTCGTTCAAAAATATTTTATAATTGGTACACTTGACTTTTTTAGCACTCTAGTGTATAGTGTGCTTAGCACTCATAGATATTGAGTGCTAACAGAAGAAGGAGGGACATGTATGGAACTGACCGAGCGGAAAAAGAAGGTACTGCGCAGTGTGGTAGACCTGTATATCCGTACCGCGGAACCTGTCGGCTCTAAGGCAATTACCGAGCTTCCCGACATGAATTATTCCTCCGCTACCATCCGTAACGAAATGGCGGATTTGACCGCCATGGGTTATCTGGAACAGCCTCATACCAGTGCGGGCCGTATCCCCTCTGCCGCAGGCTACCGCCTGTATGTAGATGAACTAATGATGGATTACCGGCTGACCATGGATGAGACCCACTCCATCAACACCGCCATTGAAGAAAAGATGCAGCGTGTTGACCGGATGGTGGAAAAAGTCGCAAAGCTGGTTTCACAGGCTACGGACCTGCCTGCTATTTCTCTGGCATCCCGCAACGGCGGTGCTACCGTCAAGCGGTTTGATCTGATCTTGGCTAGCGCCGGAAGCTTTATTCTGGTGCTGATGCTCAGCAACGACGAAGTGGTCAATAAGCTGATCAAGCTGCCGCTGAATGTGGAAGAGACGGATCTCAAGGTGTTGAGTGCAGTTTTGAACGCCACTATGACGCAGTTAAATCCCGATGATTATACGGCAGAGCTGCTGGAACGGGTTATGCAGTCGGCAGGCGCAGCTTCCACACTGGTTCCGGTGGTTGTGGAATTCACCACGGATACGCTGCGGCGGCAAGCCAGCACCAATATGGCCGTTGCCGGACACATGCGCCTGCTGGGCCAGCCGGAATACCGGGATGTGGATAAAGCCCAGAGAGTACTGACGTCTCTG
Source organism: Faecousia sp. (assembly GCA_045606145.1). GTDB lineage: Bacteria > Bacillota > Clostridia > Oscillospirales > Oscillospiraceae > Faecousia. The sequence goes on along the minus strand of JAZURG010000020.1, from coordinate 5,283 downwards.
GATGAAGATACCCTTTCCAATCTGCCCGCGGTGCTGCGCAATGAAAACGGCACACAGGTACTGGTAGGCCCTGAAAATGTTGCCCAAGAGCTGAAGGACACCTCCGTGGTCATGACTAAGTTTGATATCGGAGACGGTATGCACGGCATGATCGGTGTGGTTGGCCCCACCAGAATGGATTACGCAAAGGTCACGGCGAGACTAAGCTACTTTGCCGAGAGCCTTTCCAAAATGTTTTCAAAGCCGGAGCAAGGCCAGTTACCTGCACCGGAAGCCGATAAGGAGGCATAACATTGGCTAAGAAAGAAAAGAAGCAGGCTGAGCCTGCAGAAGAAACGGTGGAAACACCGGTAACCGCAGAAGAAACCACTGTGGAAGAAACCGTTGAGGTCGATCCATGGGAAGAAAAATACAACGCGGAGCATGACAGCTTCCTGCGGTTGGCTGCGGATTACGATAATTTCCGCAAGCGCACCGTCAAGGAAAAGGAAGCATCCTACGGCAATGGCCGGGCCGATACCATCGGCAAGATGCTGCCCGTCTATGACAATCTGGAGCGGGCTTTGAATCAGCCCACAGAAGATGCTGCTTATAAAAAGGGCGTGGAAATGACCATGAACGAGCTGGTCAAGATCTTCACAGGCCTGGGTGTTGAGATCTTCGGCAATGTGGGGGACAGCTTTGATCCCAATCTCCACAATGCCGTGATGCACATCGACGATGAATCCCAGGAAGAGAACACCATTTCTCAAGTGTTCCAGAAAGGTTTCAAGATCGGTGATAAAGTGGTTCGATTTGCCATGGTGCAAGTGGCCAACTAAGCACACCCTCACTTGCCTCTCCCTTTGGGAGAGGTGGCCGAGCGAAAGCGAGGCCGGAGAGGGCTGCCCTCTCAGTCACGCCTGACGGCGTGCCAGCTCCCCCAGAGGGGGAGCCAGGATAACACTGTAAAAAATTTTTAGTTACTATATAGGAGGATTTTATTATGGGTAAGATTATAGGTATTCACTTGGGTACTACCAATTCCTGCGTTGCGGTTCTGGAAGGCGGCGAGCCTGTTGTCATCGCTAACGCTGAAGGCGCACGAACCACACCTTCCGTGGTTGCGTTCTCCAAGACCGGTGAGCGTATGGTTGGCCAGGTGGCAAAGCGCCAGGCTGTTACCAATGCTGACCGCACCATCGCTTCCATCAAGCGCCACATGGGAGAGAACTACCATGTGGATATCGACGGCAAGGGCTACACCCCCCAGGAGATCAGCGCTATGGTGCTGCAGAAGCTGAAAGCGGATGCCGAGGCTTATCTGGGCCAGAGCGTTACCGAGGCTGTCATCACGGTTCCTGCTTACTTCTCTGACTCTCAGCGCCAGGCTACCAAGGACGCAGGCAAGATCGCCGGTCTGGAAGTCAAGCGTATCATCAACGAGCCCACCGCTGCTGCTCTGGCTTACGGCCTGGACAAGGAAAATGAGCAGAAGATCATGGTCTATGACCTGGGCGGCGGTACCTTCGACGTCTCCATTCTGGAAATCGGCGACGGCATCGTGGAAGTTCTGGCTACCGCAGGCGATACCCGTCTGGGCGGCGACGACTTCGATGAGCGCATCATGGACTATCTGGTTGCCGAGTTCAAGAAGGCTGAGGGCATTGATCTGAAGAACGACCGTGTGGCTATGCAGCGTCTGAAGGAAGCTGCCGAGAAGGCTAAGATCGAGCTGTCCGGCATGACCACCACTGCTGTGAACCTGCCCTATATCACCGCTGACGCTACCGGCCCCAAGCACCTGGATGTGACTTTGAGCCGTGCAAAGTTTAATGAACTGACTGCTGATCTGGTAGAGCGTACTCTGAAGCCTGTTCGTCAGGCCATGAGCGATGCCGGCCTGAAGGCATCCGATCTGAACAAGGTTCTGCTGGTTGGCGGTTCCACCCGTATCCCCGCTGTCCAGGAGGCTGTTAAGAACATCACCGGCAACGAAGGCTTCAAGGGCATCAACCCCGACGAGTGTGTGGCTCTGGGCGCTGCTATCCAGGGCGGTGTGCTCACCGGCGACGTCAAGGACGTTGTTCTGCTGGACGTTACTCCCCTGTCTCTGGGTATTGAGACCATGGGCGGTGTCTTCACCCGTCTGATTGACCGCAACACTACCATTCCCACCCACAAGAGCCAGATCTTCTCCACCGCTGCTGACGGCCAGACCTCCGTTGAGGTGCATGTGCTGCAGGGTGAGCGCGAGATGGCTGCTTACAATAAGACCCTTGGCCGCTTCCAGCTGGGCGGTATTGCTCCCGCTCCCCGTGGCGTTCCCCAGATCGAAGTTACCTTCGATATTGATGCCAACGGCATCGTAAAGGTCTCTGCCAAGGATCTGGGCACCGGTAAGGAAGCCAACATTTCCATCACCGCTTCCACCAATCTGAGCCAGGAAGACATCGACAAGGCTGTCCGTGAGGCTGAGCAGTACGCTGCTGAAGATAAGGCCCGTAAGGACGAGGTCGACACCCATAACAATGCCGAGCATCTGATCTACCAGACTGAGAAGACTTTAGGCGAGTTGGGCGATAAGATCTCCGAGGAGGAGAAGGCTCCCATTCTGGCTGCTGTTGAAAAGCTGAAGGAACTGAACAAGGGCACTGATGTTGCCGCTATCAAGGCAGCCAGCGAGGAAGTCCAGCAGGCCTTCTATAAGGTCAGCGAAAAGCTGTATCAGCAGGCAAATCCTCAGGGTGATCCCAACTGCGGCGGCAACTGCGGTAATTGCGGCGACGACGGTGTTGTTGACGCAGATTACGAAACTGTAGACTAATGTAGAAGTAACCCTATAAAGGGGCGGTGGTTTACCGCCCCTTTTTGGAGTATTTTCCGCATCACATATGAGGTGCTGATTATGCAGGGAATGACAAAAAGAGAACGACAGATCACTGACCAAAAGCAGATCATAGATATCCTTAACAGAGCGAAGGTGCTGCACCTGGGCCTTTGTGTTGATAACGAGCCGTATGTTGTTCCTATGAACTACGGCTATACCATGGAAGGCGAGAAGCTGGTGGTGTATCTGCACAGCGCTGTGCGCGGTAAAAAACTGGATATGATCAAGGTCAATCCCAAGGTGTTTTTTGAGATTGACTGCGATGTGGTTCCATTTGACGGTGTGATGCCCTGCCAGTACGGCGTTACTTATTCCTCAATTATGGGAAGAGGTATTGCGCAAATTGTGGAAGATGTGGAAGAGAAAAAGAAGGCTATGTCCGTCCTGATGAAAACACAGACAGGAAAGGATTTCTCCTTCGTGGATCGTCTGGTAAGTATGGTCGCGGTGATCCGCATTGATGTATCGGAGTATACGGCGAAGCATCGCCCACTGCCGGAAAATAAGAGGTGAGCCATATGGCAGAAAATAAGCGAGATTATTATGAGGTACTGGGTGTTGAAAAAAGCGCCAGTACCGAGGAGATAAAAAAAGCCTACCGCAAAAAGGCTATGCAGTTCCACCCGGACAGGAATCCCGGTGATAAGACCGCGGAAGAAAAGTTCAAGGAAGTGGGCGAAGCATACGAGGTGCTGTCCGATGACGACAAGCGGGCCAGGTATGACCAGTTCGGCTTCCAGGGTGTTGACCCTAACTTTGGCGGCGGAGCCGGTTTTGACGGCGGCTTCGGCGGTTTCGGCGGTTTTGGCGACCTGGGTGATATTTTTGGTGAGTTCTTTGGCGGCGGAAGCGGACGCAGAGCCGCTGCCCAAAACGTACCCCGCCGGGGTGAAAATGTAGGTGCCCGGTTGGATCTGACTTTTGAAGAAGCGGCCTTTGGTTGTGAAAAGGAAGTATCCGCTCAGCGTATTGAAAACTGCGCGGCCTGCAGCGGCAGCGGCAGTGCAGACGGTGTGATTGAGACCTGCTCCCAGTGCCGTGGTACCGGCCAGATCCGCACGGTCCAGAATTTTATGGGTATGCAGATGCAGTCCAACACCGTTTGCCCCTCCTGCAGCGGCCGGGGTAAGATCGTCAAGACACCATGCACCACCTGTAAGGGTAAGGGTAAGGTTCGCCGCACCCAGAAGATCAAGGTCAAGGTGCCTGCCGGTGTAGATGACGGGCAGAGCGTACGTGTAAGAGGCGAAGGCTGTGTCGGCAGTAATGGCGGTCCCAACGGAGACCTGTTGGCGGAGGTTTACATCAAGCGCCATCCTATTTTCACCCGTCAGAATACCGATGTGTACTGCGAGGTGCCGATCACCTTTACCCAGGCTGCTCTGGGTGCTGACATTGAAGTGCCGACTTTGGACGGCAAGGTCAAGTACGATCTGCCGGAGGGAACCCAGACAGGCAAATCCTTTGTACTGTCCGGAAAGGGCATCCCCTTTGTCAACAATCCGAAGCGTCGTGGCAACCAGGTATTTACCGTAGTGGTGGAGACACCGACCAAGCTGACGAAAGAGCAGAAGGAACTTCTGCAGAAGCTGGATGCCACCATGGACAACAATGAGACACCAAAGCGCAAGAAATTTTTTGACACATTAAAAGATTTCTTTGATTAATTCTTAGAAAAACAGCGGCGGGGACTTGCCCCCGCCGCTGTTTATGTATTATAATAAGAAAAAATCCTTGGAGGTTATCTTATGAAGCGCACGGATTATATCAACTGGGACGAATATTTTATGGGTGTTGCCATGCTGGCAGCCCGGCGGAGCAAGGACCCAAATACCCAAGTGGGCGCGTGCATTGTATCTCCCGACAATATCATTATTTCTACCGGTTATAACGGTATGCCTAAGGGTTGCTCGGATGATGAATTCCCCTGGGACCGTACCGGTGAGGAAACCAAGTACCCCTACGTGGTCCATGCGGAGCTGAACGCGATCCTCAATGCCAATGGCCGTGACCTTCGGGACAGCCGGATCTATGTGGCTCTGTTCCCCTGTAATGAGTGCGCCAAGGCCATTATTCAGAGCGGTGTCAAGGAAGTGATCTACCTGTCCGATAAGTACAGCGGTACACCTATGAACGCTGCATCGAAGCGGATGATGCTCTGCGCCGGTGTGAAATTCACACAACTGAAGCCTTCTGTAGATTCCATTGTTCTGGACTTCGTGCCGGAAGAAAATAAATAAAAAACAGCCGGGATGCGCAGCATCCCGGCACAGCTTGTCAAAAAAGTATAGATTTTAGAATCTCAACCGCACAGCGCATATGAGGTGGTGTTACTTTCTTGTCGCCGAACAAGAAAGTAACCAAAGAAGTCGGCATAGGGGAGGAACTGAGTTCATTGCTCCCGCATTCAAAGC
>JAZURG010000019.1:0-5812 GCA_045606145.1 Faecousia sp. | reverse complement strand
ATTTCCAAAACTTTTGAAAAGAATTTTCTGCGACCGATCGATGTGACACTCAATACTCAAAACCTCTCCTAATGCCGATCTCCGGCACCGGGAGAGGTTTCGTTTGTTTATTTCGTTTTGTTAGGTACGCTTTGACGGAATAAGCTATAATCGTTAGATGACCTGATTGATGCCAAGTATATTGCAGACGATCCGGAAAGCGCATGTACGAGGAGAGATTTCGAAACAATGCAATTACCTCTCCTCCTTTATAATCCTCTTTCTATGGTAATATGCTGCAAGTTGGTTGCAAGCAGAACTTTCCTGACCATAGTTTTATTGCTAGGATTACCACAGCAAATAATGACGCATCATGCTGGTTTCTTCGAAATATAATTTAGTTTCCAATAGTGCAAATGCCTTTGGAATAATCATCAATTCGTACAAAATAGTGGTGTCGGGGTTAATTATACCGGCCGATTTGTTGGCTATCAAACTCCATGATTTCTCGATAAAATAACCTTGTTGATAAGAGGTTCGATGCAACACCATACAACTTAAGGAGGAGATATTATGGCATTTTCTATTGATTCCAAGGTAAAAGATCTGAGAAAGAACGAAGCAGCCAGCGATATCATCGCTGCCTATACCCCTGGTTTTAAGACTGATCCGCAGATGAAGCTGGTTGGTGCGCTGACCTTCCGTAAGCTCTGTTCCTTCCCTCAGGCTGGTCTGAGCGCAGAGCAACTGGCTGAAATCGACGAGAAGCTAAAGGCTCTTGGATAAGTAGCATCAAAACATCGCTGTGCACTGCGCAGCGGTGTTTTTCTATTCCTTGCTGATATCCCGATGCAACTGCTCTGCTTTCAGCAGGATCTGAATGCGAAGTCGTTCCCCCGGTTCTTCCAGGTTGCAGTTCAATTCCCTCTTGATCCGAGTTAATCGTTCAATTAAAGTACTGCGGTTTACATAGAGCTTTGCGGCGGTTTTTGTTACGCTCATGTTACAGTCCAGATAGGTTCGTAAGGTCTCAATATAGCTAACCGGAGAGTTTTCGTCGTGCTGTTTCAGCCTGCGCATGCCTTCTGTGTAGTACATTTCCATGGGTAGGTTACCGATTGCATTGATCAACAATTCACGCAGGGCATACTCTTGGAAATCGTGGAATGTTTCCCCCGGATGAAACAGCTGCCCATTTTCCAAGGCAGCGCAGGCCTGAAAATAGTAAGGTCGTGCATGATAAATATCATGGAAGGGGTCACTGATGCCAACAGAGCTGTCAAAGGCGCGAAGTAACGGTGTTAAACGTTTTTTCAGCAGAGGCAAATAACTTTGATTGTCTGCCTGTTCCTGAGATACTTCAATAAAGCAGACAATCGAACTGTCATACTCAAATGCCACAGTTCTCCGAAATTCATTTTCAATGGCATTACACAGATATTTTACCGGCAGCTGCACCAAGGGACTCCGGAACTTGACCTTCACGCAAATATGCTCCTGCTGCAAATAGGAGGTATCGATGGTCCGCCGCTGGCTGAGAGATACCTGCAATCCTTCAATAATATCCATCAATGCCTGACGAAGCTTGCTTTGGTCATTATCGAGGGCGGTTGAATATCGCCTCAGGGCAAGCTGCATCATTCTCGCCAGATATACTGCCAAAACATTATCGCTTTCCCGATAATGACGATTTCGGTAATCAATAGACATACATCCAGAGTACTCACCGTTTTCAAACAGGTTGACATTTAATGTTGTACTTCCCGGCAGCTTAAGCAGCAACGGCTCTTTTACATTGGTAGACAGATCATGAAGCTCCATAAACTCATTCAGAGATTCCGGCGGCAGGCCTGTGCTGCCCTTACCGCCCCAGCTGATCCGGTCCATCTTTGCCAATTCCATAAAGCTGAAATCGGAATGGGCCAAGTAATGGAAGTTGGCATTGAGCACCACAATAGGGTTATCGAAAATGTCCCGGCTGCAGGCGATCATGTCATTGAGACTGGCTGTGCCCTCCAGAATCTCCCGCAAAGCATCTGACCACCGATCAAACCGATTATAGATACGGCTGATTAAATTGAAAGCATGGGAACTATGTACATTGGCCCGAATCTGGATCAAATTACATTTTCCCAAATAACGAGAGAGGTAAATACTGTCACCCAGCAGAATAATCAGCGTATCCGGATCAATTCTTGGCCGTAAAGGAAGATCCTGTGCTTTAATCAGATATACATGATCCGTGCGGAATCTGTCTTGAGGCTTTTCGTAGAACTCAGGACGCAGCAGGTGGAGTGTAGTATCTGTTTGTCCATGATAAACAGCATCCAATTCGCTGGGTAGATTATCGAAAATCAAATTGGTGCTTAGCTTCATAGTAACACCTCCATTTTGAGGGATATTGTAATAGTGTCCTGGAATTTTATCGCTTACTTTTGTTTTATTATATCATAATTGTTGTGGTTTGGCGCATTAAAGTTCCGATTTTTACCATCAAATATACCCAACGAAATGTAGGGTTTTCGTCCTGATTTGCCGACATTTTGCTGTCTGCCATTTTCTACATAATCTGTCTAGAATGAATATGGACATAATACCCGGGCTTTCCGGTTAGATTAAGGAGGTTTTTTCATGCCACTCAATGACAAACTCGAAAAGGCAAAATGCATCCAGACTGTGTGGGGAAAGCTGATCCCGGAGCATGAGGCATATAACTATGCTCTGCGCCACATCGCAGCTTTTACTGCCAATATCTTCCAGGTTATGCGTATTCTGGAACCAGACTTTGAAAAGAGAACGGAGGCCATCTGCGAAACATCCTACATGTTCAATATGGCTGCCTGCAGCGACGAATACAAGGCTGCCTTCTACGAGGAATGGAATATCCCTGAATTCTGCGAGCGTTCCTCCTGGCTGGGTGGCATCGTAGGTGACTCCGGTGACGAGTACCAGAATATGGCTGGACGTGTCATCCAGTTCACCCGGGATCGAGTAGAAAAGGAACTGGACACTTGCCCCTGGGACATCGTAGGTGCGGAGCTTTGCAACATGACCACAGCCATGTTCACCGCTAACTTTGATATTGAAGCCGCAATTCCCGGTGAAAATGAAGTCTCCCTGAACATGTGTGAAGCCCGTGGCTGTGGCGACCGGAAGTGCCGCGTGGTCGCTGAACGTCGTGACACCTTCAACCTACCCAAGCAAGGCTGGCTGGATCATATGGGAACTCCTGTTATGCCTGTCCATAACACGCCTGAAGAGCGCACCGTTAAGGAATGCCAGTTTGTCCGAAACGGTGTTTATTCTCAGGCCTTTGGTGAAGAGAAGACCCTGGAATGGACCTACCGCTGGAGCATGGAGAAGGGCTGGGTATGGTGTGTCGCCTTCCCCCTGATTGCTATTCGGGATATGGCGGATACAGAGGAAGAATTCGAGCGGATCTTTAAGATCGTTTTTGCCACCGCAGGAAAGAATGAATTCATCGAACCCTTTGCCAAGGAAGGCCTGCGCAGCTGGCTGGGCGTTCCCCACGAAATCGGCTGGAATGACCCCCGGCTTATGGGCGGTTACATCAAGAACATTATGGACACTCAGTTGGTTCCCAATGAGTTGGATGCCTTCACCAAGGACGAAGTCCGAATCAAGGTAAAGGTGGAGGATTTCACCGGCCGATTTGAAATGGCCCCCATTGATGAGTTGATCTTGGGCTATGAAACCATGTGGCACAACATGGTCAAGACAATGGTTTCTCCAGAGTGGTCCTGCTGGTTCGAAGATAAGGAAGAAGAGGAAATGACCATCGTTGTCGGCAGAAAGATCGACAAGCGAATGGTATAAGGAAGGGGGTTAAGCACTATGTTATTCCGTGAAGATACTGTTGCCCGTGCCCAGCATCAGGCAGTCCGGGAAAATACTGGTTGGTACCGCTGGACCCACGATCTGGTAGAAGTGAAGGGCCCCGATGCACTAAAATTCCTAGATTTGCTGTGTGTAAACAACATCGCAAAGGCAGACATCAGCCGTACAAAATATACCACCTTACTGAACGAAGAAGGTAAGATCATCGATGACACCATCGTTATGCATATGGCCGAAAATCTGTACTGGGTATCTACTCTGTACGCTCCGCAGCTGGTGAAGTGGATGGACAGCCATAAGGGCAGCCTCAACGTGTCCTATCGTGATATGACCGGCGAAATGGATATGTATGCTATCCAGGGCCCCAATTCTCCCGCGGTTCTGAATACTCTGCTGGCTGTTCCTATCGACGGTCTGAAACGTTTTGCCGTGACAGACAACAAGATTGGTGAGATCCCCGTCATTATCCACCGCAGCGGCTTCACCGGTGAGAACGGTTTTGAGGTCTACTGCGATATGGCAGACACTGCGGCGGTGAAGACTGCCATCCGTGCCGCCTGTGATGCCCACAATGCCCCGGAGATGACGATTCTGGAGGTCTACGTCCGCAGCCTGCCCACGGAGAAAGGATTTGCACTGCGTCAGGATATGTATTTGTTGACCCCCTATGAATGTGGTCTGGACTGGTCTGTGGATATGGACAAGGAATTCATCGGTAAAGAAGCTCTGCAGAAGGCAAAGGAGGAGGGTCCCAAGCTGGTACTGGTAGGCCTGGAGTATCTGGCAGAATCCTATGAGGATATTGCCCAGAAGGAAGTTGTCTACTACAAGGGCGTGCCCTGCGGTCGTGTGAAGGCCGCCACTTATGGCTACACTGTGGACAAAAACATCGGCTATGCGGTCATCGATGCCCGGAAGGCTGTTGAAGGACGGGAAGTGACCGTTGGATGCAACCATTCTCCTGCTGTTATTGTGAAGAAAGGATGGATTTAAACTATGAGACTGGAAGGGAAATCTATAGTTGTCACTGGTGCCTCTGCCGGTATGGGACAGGCAATTGTGACCCGTTTTGTGGAGGAAGGCGCCAATGTGGTGGCGGTTGCTCGTAGAAAGGAACGGCTGGAAGAACTGGCAGAAAGCCTGAAAGATTCTCCCGGTAAAGTGGTCATCTATGCTGGTGATGTCAGCGACAGCGCTGTCTGCGAGGGTATGATCGATCTGGCAGTGAAGGAATTCGGCCGGCTGGATGTGCTGGTGAATAACGCCGGTATCATGGATGACAACACCGCCATCGGCGACATGTCTGACGAGATGATGGAACGGATGTTCAAGGTCAATACTTTTGCGGCGCTGTATGCCATGCGCAAGGCTGTCAAGGTATTTCTGGAGCAGGATGATGAATGTGGCAACATCATTAATGTTAGCTCTGTGGGCGCAGTCCATCAGACTGCAGGTGTTGCCTACTGCGCTTCCAAGGCAGCCATTGCCTCTGCCACCAAGAATACGGCCTTTATGTACATCGACAAGGGTATCCGCTGTAATGCCATCGCACCCGGAGGCGTGCTAACGGATATTCCGCTGGTTATGCCTCCTGCGGATGAATTCGGCTTTGAGCGAACCAGCAGTCTGCTGACTCACTCTCCGGAGCTGGGCATGCCCGAGGACATTGCCAATGCGGCGCTGTTCCTGGCCAGCGACGAGAGCAGCTTTGTCAACGGCACTACCATCACCTGCGACGGAGGCTGGACCTGCTTCTAAATATAAAATGCTGTTAGGCGGAAAAAGAAGTCAGGTGATTTTTTAAGTTTGGTGTTGTAGGTGTAGATTTCGGCGGGGCCTTCGTGCCCGTTGAAATACAGTTCGGTGACTTTGTGTTTCTTCTTGGGGATCGTTTTCATTCAAAACCCTCCTTTCTTTGGTTCATTTGCCTGGCTCTAGAGCTGGGAAATCGGGACTGAGATTTGACAACGAAGCC
>JAZURG010000018.1:0-2114 GCA_045606145.1 Faecousia sp. | reverse complement strand
ACCGTGCTTCTCGATGGCCGCGTTGACGGCACCCTCGGTCAGGCCCGCCACGGCATTGGAGCCGCCATAGATCAGATCGGTTAATACGCTCATGATTGTTTCCTCCCAAATATGTATTGTTAGGGTTTATTATATAGAGCCATGAAAATGGCTGGATATACGGACACTCATCCCCCGGGGAGGGATGGTTCTACTCTATTCTATTATGTAACAAAATATCGAAAAAGTCCATAGGCAAAAGCAATAAAAAGCCCGGAGAGATTTGAACTGCTCCCCGTCAAGTGGACAGTGAAATAAAATAAAAATTTTCTGCACTTCCGGTAGCCGGTTTGGTTGCCGGAAGTCGTTTTTAGGATGCACGGCACTGCGGTGCCGTGGGAACCTCAGAAAATGTCAGGACTTTTGTCCAGCCATTTTCTGAGGTTTTATTACGCCGCCATGAGATAGTATTCGTGCTTCTCCATCGGCGTCAGCACGCCCAGGTTGCGCTGTACCCTGCGGTTGTTATAGTAGGTGATGTAATTCTCAATCATCTGCACAAGATCTTCCCGGCTTGTAAAACGCTTGCCGTAATATCTCTCTCGTTTCAGAATACCCCAGAAGCCCTCCATCGGCCCGTTGTCAATACATTTGCCTACTCTGGACATACTCTGCTTCATGTTTGCGATTTTCAGTTTGTTGTAGAATACTCGGTTGGTATATTGAAATCCTCTGTCACTATGGAACAAAGGATGCGCGTCTGGATTGGCTGCTATGGCGGTGTCTAGCGTATCGAACACTAACGGATTGTCATTGCGATCCCGGATAATGTATGCAACGATTCTACGGTCGTACAGATCCAGAATGGCACTGAGGTACACCTTGTGCACAACAGGACCTTCGTACCACTTGAACTCCGTCACATCGGTCAGCCACTTCTCATTAGGCATGTTGGCATGAAACTGGCGGTTCAGCAGATTTTCTGCAACGTGCTGTGGGTTGGCTGCTTGTCTGGTACACCCATCATTCTTGTATTTAATAGTGGATTTGATATCCAGGCTGCGGCAGATGCGAAGCACGCGCTTCTCATTTACATTCAGCTTATGGTCATGGGCCAGATCGTCCTTGATCCGGCGATAACCTTTGTCAGGACTTTCTGTATGGATCTGCTCCACAAGCTCAGCAACCTTCTCGTTTTCCAGCTCTCTGGCACATTTTTTGCCGCTGAGCCAACGGTAGTAGGCTGCTCGGGACACGCCAAGTAATTCACAAGATAGTTCCACAGAATATCCGAATTCTTCTTTACATTCCTTAATCGCCAGGTAGATATGAGATTGCCGTACCTGGCTCAGCGTCCCCTCCTTTCGATCTCCTCCAATTTTTTTAACAGATGATTCTCCATTTCCAGCATCTTTAGTTTATGCTTGAGCTGCTCGATCTCGATCTGTGCCTGCTCCAGTTCCGTCCGGGGCTGTTGATCCTTTTTCCGCTGGCCCCGCCGGTCCTCCAGAGCTGCGTCTCCGCCCTCTATGTACTTGAGGGTCCAGCTGCGGGCCTGCTGGTAGCTGACATTATACTGGATGGCAGCCTCTCCGTAGTTTTTGCCGTTGGCGATGCATGCCTTTGCGACAGCGATCCTCTCGGCTTGGGTAGTTTCTCTTCCTTTGGTCATACGGCTTCCTCCTGTCTGCTTCTTGAAGTCTTTATGACCATTATACACCTGAATCCAAGATCTGAGCTGATGAGTTGAACGAATTTTATAGATTTTGCAAATCTTTCGTATGCTACCTCTCCCAGACAGATAGTCCTTGACAGCTGATTCCTTAAGTGTTGGGTCGTATCGTCTCTTCTCTTTCCGGGGAAGCAATGATTCTATTCCCTCTGTTTGATACAACCGCACCCAGTCATCCACTACACTCTGATGTACTCCAAGTTGATCCGCCGCTGCGTTCAGGCCAATGATTCCGCTTGCACATGCTTCTGCTATTCGTATCTTATCTTCTGCTTTAATCCGTTTCCGTTTGGACATGGAAATTCCCCCATAAAAGACAGTTTTCTTTTTCACTGTCTCTTATGGGGGTAGCATATCAGTAACCATCCGGGCGTGAATGTTATTTACCTTGGGAGAGCTTTTC
>JAZURG010000017.1:0-4957 GCA_045606145.1 Faecousia sp. | reverse complement strand
ACGATCCGACTTGAGGGAACCGAGATGGGATAGCCTTCAATATGACTCTCGGTGGTGAACTTGATGACGTTGTCCTGAATCAGTGCCACGTCAGTAGAGGTGCCGCCGATATCAAAGGGGATGATGTTCTTCTCACCCATGATTTTGGACAGGTAGTTGGCGGCGATGATGCCGGCGATGGGGCCGGAGTCGGCCACGGCTACCGGCTTATAGGTTGCCACGTCAAAAGTCATAACGCCGGCGTTGGACTGCATCATATACAGGTCAGCGCCAATGTTGGCCTCTTCCATGTGCTCCTTAAAGTCCACAATATGGGAAGCCATATTGGGCATCATGTAGGCGTTGATGACGGTGGTGGAAGTGCGCTCGTATTCGCGGAACTGAGGGTTGATGTCGGAAGATGCCGAAACATAACCTTCGGGCCATGCCTGCTTCAGCGCTTCCTTCACAGCCTGCTCATGGTCGGGATTGGCGTAGGAGTGCATCAGGCAGATGCCCACCGACTTGATATTTTTGGCGCGGAGTTCCTCAACGATAGCAGGGATTTCCTCCAGCTTCAAGGGTTCGGTCTCCTTGCCCTGGAAGTTCATGCGGCCGGAGATCTCAAAACGCAGATTGCGCTTGACCAGAGGCTCAGGACTGTCCATCTGGATGTCATAGATATTTTCCTTGCGGTAGGCACGGGCAATTTCCAGAACATCCTTGAAGCCCTTGGTGGTGATCAGGGCGGTTGCCTCGTTTTCCTTCTGAGCGATCATATTAACCACGATGGTGGTACCATAAACCAGCTCGTCGATGTCCTCATTGCGCAGGCCGCTGGCCTTCACAATCTTGTTGATGCCGTTCATGATGCCGTCCATCAGCGCCTTGGGCGTGGTGGGAGTCTTGGCATAATACATCCGGCCGGTGTCTACGTCGGTCAGGACCACGTCGGTGTTGGTGCCGCCGGTGTCGATACCCAATCTGTACATAATACATTCCTCCATTTATAGCTTATAGTTCATTGCTTTTTTATATTTTTACTATAATCTAAAAATATGGACTTGTAAAATTGTATGTTTTCATATATAATATTGTAAAATTACTATATTTGGAAGGAATCGTCATGACTGCTCTCGATATTGAGGTTTTTCTCGCTGTCTGTCGCCACAAAAACATTTCAAAAGCCGCAGAAGTGCTGCACATCACACAGGCTACTCTCAGCATCCGCCTCAAAGCACTGGAGGAGGAGTTGGGCTATCCGCTTATCCTTCGCGGAAAAGGCAAGCGCAGCCTTTCTCTGACTGCACAGGGTCAGGTTTTCTATCAGCTGGCGCTGCAGCATCAGGAAATTCTACAAAAAATGAAATCGGTGGATCAGACCATCGCCCGTCAGACGCTTCAGCTCTCGGCAATCGACAGCGTTGGTAACTATCTTCTGCCGCCGGTGCTGGAACGCTTTATGGAGGACTATCCGCAGTTCAGCCTGTCCGTGTACAACATGGAGGCAGAAGCTGCCGGTTTGAGTATTTTACACGGTAAAACCGATATGGCGCTTTCCACCGCAAAGATGGAAACCGACCAGATCGTCGCCACGCCTTTTTTACGGGACCCCTTTACGGTGATCTGCGCGGCAGATGCCCCTTATCCTGATACCGTGTCGCTGAAGGATCTGCCCCTTTGGCACGAGGTTTATGTAAAATGGTCTGCCGAATATGAGTTCTGGCACAGATCTGCCTTTGATAACCATCCCCACCAATTTCATGTAGAACTGATGGGACAGCTGGAACTGTTTCTGTCCCGCCCCGACAAATGGTCATTTGTTCCCCGCAGTGTGGCAAATTGTTTCCGTAACTCTTCCAAACTGCGGAAATGTATGCCGTCTTTTTCCATTCCTGACCGTTCCATTTACATTCTTCGGCACAAAGATAACGCTGACACCATGGGGATCCAATGTTTTATGGACACCCTCAGAAACGTTCTTCAGGAGCCTTACGGAGACCACTTCCTGCTGTAATCGGCTCCCAACCTGATTACTGATAAAAAGATATAGAGAAAGAAAGGCGGATAGTTCATGGATACTTTGATCGAGCTGTATGATGAGCGCGCCATCGAAAATATTCTGGCACCGGACATGTTCCGTCCGAAGCGCATCATTTACCTCTGCCCTGCTGAAATTGCCCAGAATCGGAAACGGCAGGAAAAAATGCGCGACTTTTTCCACCGTCGCGGCTGGGAACCGGAACTGATTTTTATGGAAGCCAGTCTGTTCAAGGCGGATCGCATCTTCCGTCAGATGCTCACCTTTGGGGAAAAATATCCCGACTGCGCGGTGGATGTCACCGGCGGCAGCGATGCCGCACTCTTTGCCGCAGGTATGTTTTCCGCAAAGACAGGAGCGCCGGCGTTTACCTATTCCCGTAAAAAGAACGCCTTCTATGATATCAGCGGCGCTGATTTTGCAGATAATCTGGAATGTACTCTCACCTATTCGGTAGAGGACTTCTTCCTGATGGCAGGCGGAACGCTGCTCCCCGGGCGGGTGGACAACAGTGTTCTTGCAAAATATCTGGATGATTTTGATCCGTTTTTTGCCTGTTTCCTGCGTTTCCGCCGTGACTGGTCGGATATCATCTCCTACATTCAGAAGGTTTCGCCCGGAGAATATGGCCAGACGCCCGCTCTGTCGGTTCAGGGAAAATACACCGTAAAGGGCGATCACGGATCCAGAAATTCTGCCAACGAAAGCGCGCTGAAAGCCCTTGCTGACATCGGTTTCCTTCAGGATCTTTCCATCGTATCCGGCGAGTCGGTGTCCTTCCGTTTTCGTGATCTGAATGTCCGCGCGTGGCTGCGGGATGTAGGCAGTGTATTGGAGCTGTATTCCTACAAAGCCTGTGTAGATGCAGGCATCTTCAACGATGTGATCAGCAGTGCGGTTGTCCGCTGGGATGAAACGCTTGGTCACAGCAGTGTTCTGAATGAGATCGACGTAATGGCTGCGCGGGGCGTTGTTCCGCTGTTCCTCAGCTGCAAAGCCACCGATATCAAGACAGAAGCACTGAATGAACTTTCCATCCTTCGGGACCGGTTCGGCGGTAAAGGTGCAAAAGCTGCCATCGTCACCACCGAACCTTGCAATGCCGCTGCACGTCACCGTGCCGCCCAGTTGGGAATTGCCGTCATTGATCTGGAGGAATTGCGGGAGGGCCAGATGATGCACCGGCTGAAGGTCATTATGAAAGCAGAATCCTGAATGTGCGCTTCCCTGTTTGTCCATTTTTTCATAGAACAGCAAAAAACACCACCGAACCATACGTTCGTGCATCTGTCAAGGAAAAGTAGACACTAAAAAACACCATAGTTTTAGAAGCCCAGTTCGGTCTTGTACTGAACTGGGCTTTTATAGCCTAGAGCGGCCGCAGGTCGCTCGTAGTTATAGTAATGAACATACTCGTCAAGAAGTTTTGGAACATCCTTAGCGGTTGCCAGACCGAAGTCAAGGAACAATTCTTCCTTGATCCAGCCGTTAATTGCTTCAATTATTGCATTATCTGTTGGTGTTCCTACTTTCGACATTGAACGAAGTATGTTATAATGTTCATGAGCCTGTCGGAAGGCTTGTGAGGAGTAGACGGAACCCTGGTCGGTGTGCAAGATAACCTGGGGTGTCTGCTCCTCATTTTTCTTACCTGCAAGCAGTTTCAGCTGCTCCAAGCAATGGTAGTATGGTTTTGTGTTTCCCTGAATCTGCGTTGCTTGGTGTGCAAGGATCTCATTGTTGAATGTATCGACAAGAAGTGTCCATTCCCAATTCCGTCCATTGTTCTTGAATATTGTCATGTCGGATACAACGATTTCAATCGGATGGGTTGCATTCCAGTTTCCATTGACTTCATTCGGGAACTCTACATGTTCTTCTCCCGGCTTTTTATAGGTGTATTTTCTTGCTTTAGAACGGATGCCGGCCTGTTTACAGCATTTGTGTGCCAGATTGTGAGAAAATACCCATCCCATAGCCTCAAACACTGCTTTTGCGAGCATATGGTATCCATGCGAGGGATGTTTCTTGTGTTGTTCCGTTAGCAGCTTCGTAAGCAGCTGCCTGTCCTGCTCGTAACGATTTGGCGTCCCTTGCCGTCCTCTCCAACGATAGTAGCCGGATTTGCTGACACCCATAATCTCGCACAGAAAAACGACAGGGTATTTTCCTCTTAGCGTTTCGATAATTTCATATTCTTGTCGCGTCCAGTAACGAACACCTTGTTTGCACCAACTCCTTCCGCCCAATAACCTTTTTTTAACCGTTCATTTTCAATTTCTAGTTTCGCCACCATAAGCCGCAACCGCTCTAGCTCAGATAGATTCTTGCTGACATGTAATGCTGCAAAGTGATTGCCGGGATGACCTTTGGGGATAAATGCGGCTTCTCCTTCCGCAATGTATTCCTTCACCCACCGGCAAATCATGCTTCTATCAGCAGTGTATTCTCTTTCCAGTGTTCGTACTGAGATATGATCATCCAGATGCTTATGTACAATCTCCGATTTCTGCTCTGGTGTCCATACTCGCTTCTTCTGTCCTTTTCTCACTATTACCACCTCCATCTGTATTTTAGCATAAAGAAAAGGTAGACACCATGGTGGTTTTCCATGTGTCTACCTTTATCTTACAACTTCACTACGCCGGTGGATGTGTATTTTTGTGGTATTGAGAAGCAACGCCAATACTGCCGGCTTCCAGCAATCAATGCTTTTCCGTAGCAGCATGGCCGTTCAATGAATACTGCGGGATTCGTTATCCAGCAGGTAGTGGACAGAGTGAATGGCTTTCTCGCCCCGGCAGTAGAGCCGGGGAACCCGGCGGCTGATGCCGCAGACAAATTCGTAGTTGAAGCTGTCTGCCGCCGCAGCAATTTGCTCCACGGTGATTTCTTCATCACCGGATTTGCCAACCAGCACCACCCGGTCATTAAGGG
>JAZURG010000016.1:0-8645 GCA_045606145.1 Faecousia sp. | reverse complement strand
CTTCAAAATGATCGTGCATATGTTCTTCGATAACTCCGATCCGATGCATCATACACCGTAGGGGCATCCGAGTATCAAAGTTGGCAATTTCATAGTTTCTGCGCATGGTTTCTCGCCTCCTTTGATGCCATTATAAAGGGGTGAGATTAAAAAATCAATGTTTTTGCAGCATGTGAAACACATAAAATAGTAAAAATTTAATGTATATAAAAAGATGGATAATATAATTGCGATATGAAAACGACATGTAAACGTTTCCAATGCATTTTGCTTTCTTTTTTATGCAGCAGTTGGTTGGCACAATTGCACATTTCAGGGCATTTCAATTTTAACAGAACAAACAAATTACCCTGTTTTTTAATTCACATTTTCTGATTGCTTCTGTATTTTGATGAGCTTTCTAGTTTTACGAAGAAAATAAACAAAAAACTTAGATATTTTCGCTAAAATCCGGATTTATGTTTTTCCTCTCGAAAAAGTAAAATATTTTCAAGAGGTGAGCATGATGAGTAAGCCTATTTTAGAAATGAAACATATCCGCAAGTGCTTTTTCAGCACTGTGGCGCTGGATGATGTGGAACTGAATGTATGCCCCGGTGAGATCAGAGGTCTGATTGGTGAGAACGGTTCCGGTAAATCCACCATTTCCACCATCGCAGCCGGTATGCAGAAGTGCGACAAAGGTGAAATGGTATTTGAAGGCCAGCCCTGGAATCCTGCAAGCATGATCGATGCACTGCATAAGGGAATTGGCATCATCGTTCAGGAGAGCGGCACCATTCCCGGTATTACTGTTGCAGAGAATATCTTCCTGGCCGAGGTGGATCAGTTCCGCCGATTCACCGGTAAGAATGGAAAGAAGTTTGGCCCCATTGACCGCACCGCCTTGAATCAGGCAGCAGATGCAGTGATGGACAACATCGGTGTAGGGAGTGTCCGGGGCGGCATGATGATGGGTGCATTGGATTTTCAGACCCGGAAACTGGTGGAAATCGCCAAGGTAGTCATGAAACAGCCGAAGATCCTGATCGTGGACGAAACCACCACGGCCCTTTCTCAGGACGGACGGGAAGCACTGTACGGCATTATGAAGAAGTACCGGGACGAGGGTAGAGGCGTAGTCTTTATTTCTCACGATCTGGATGAAATCATGGAGGTCTGCGATACCCTGACGGTTCTGCGTGATGGACACTTGATCCGCACCTTCCGGAAAGAAGAGTTTGATGCCGACCAGATCCGTACCAGCATGATCGGCAGAGAGCTGCAGGGTGACTACTACCGCAGCGATTTTACTCCCTCTCATATGGAGGAAGTAACCTTGACTGCAGAGCATCTTACAGTTCCTGGTGTGCTGGAAGATGTAAGCCTGCAGCTTCGCAAGGGAGAAATTGTGGGTATTGGTGGTTTGTCTCACTGTGGTATGCACAATCTTGGCAAAATTCTCTTTGGCGCAGAACATGCAGTATCCGGCAAGGTGACTTCCGCCAATGGTACTGTGATTACCAATGAGACTGTTGCCATGAAACAGGGAATCGGCTATGTGGCAAAGGACCGGGATGTGGAATCTCTGACACTCAGTGCCAGTATCCGGGACAATATTGCCATTGCCGGTATGGAACGGTTTGCTGTTGGCGACTTCCTGGTGCTGGACGGCAAAGAAAAGAAATATGTGGATACTCAAATCGAAGCACTCTCCATCAAATGTGCTGACCGGGATCAGCAGGTTTCCCAGCTTTCTGGCGGCAACAAGCAGAAGGTGGTCTTCGGTAAGTGGATCGGCAGAGGCAGCGATATTCTGATCCTGGATTGCCCCACCCGGGGTGTGGACATCGGCGTTAAGCGCGCCATGTACCAGCTGATGGTGAGGCTGAAAGCCGAGGGCAAGTCCATTCTCATGATCTCCGAGGAAATGCCGGAACTGATGGGTATGTCCGACCGTCTGATCATCATGAAGGACGGCCGCATCATGAAGGAATTCCTTAGAAGTGAAGACCTTTCCGATACTGAAATCATCAAGTATATGATTTAAGGAGGAATCAATCATGAAGAACAACAACCTCCTGACAACTTACAAGTTGAAGCAGCTATTGATCACAGCACTGCCTGCAGTGGCACTGGTCGTGTTGTTTACGGTATTCAGCAGCCTGGTAAACAGCATGGGCTATCGCATGGATATTTACATGAAGAAGATCCTGAATGAAAGTGTGGTTCTGGCGGTGATCGCCACCGGTGCAATCTTTATCTACTCTCTGGGTTCTTTCGATATTAGCCTGGGTGCAGCTACCTTGTTCAGCGCCACCCTGGGTGTCATGACCTACAATGCCACAGAATCTTTCCCGTTAATGATCCTTGTGATTTTCGGAACTGCCATTGGCTGCAGCCTGCTGAGCTCGGTCCTGGCCTCTGTATTTCACATTCCCGTATTTGTTACCACAGTTGCTATGATGAGTGTTCTGACCTCTGTGGCCAGCCAGATCATTTCGGTCAATGGCGGCGCTATGGGTGGTATCAGCATTCCGAGCTCCCTGGTCAAGCCCCTGGACAATATGACTTTCAAACTGATCATGCTGGCTGCCTATGCAATTTTGTGTATCTTCGTGTTTAACTTCACCAAGATTGGCAGACGGCTGAAATTTCTGGGCGGCAATCCGGTGTGTGCCAAGCTCAGCGGCATTGACATGAACAAGTATGCCATCGTGGCATTTGGCATGGCGGGCATTGGTGTGGGTCTGGGCGCATTCCTGACTCTGGTGTACACCCCTTCTGTTACGGCAACAACCGCAGGTGGCATCGGCATGAACGTGATTGTGGCCATCGTCTTTGGCGGTATGCCTATTTCTGGCGGTCCTCGATCCCGGATCTATTCTGCACTGATGGGCGGCTTCTCCTTTATTCTGCTGAATAATATTCTGAAGCTGTTGGTCAGCGGCAATGCTGGTTACGGTATCAGCCAGATCATCAGCGCAGTGTTCTTCCTGGCAGTTGTGTTTGTTACCGGTATCAACTACCGCACAAAACTTCTGGCAAGATAAAACGTATTTTAACGTGTAAAGCGTTGAATAAAACAAAAATAACAATTGGAGGAAAACAAAATGAAAAAACTCATTGCTCTGCTTCTGGCTACTTGCATGGTTCTGAGCCTGGCTGCCTGCGGCGGCAACGCAGCACCCGAGACCGAAGCACCCGAAGCACCTGCTGCTGATGCTCCCGCTGTGGAAGCTCCTGCGGCCGAGGAATTCACCCTGGCTCCCATCAAGGTAGGCGTTCTGGTCGCTGACGTCAGCGGCGAAGAGGCTCTGGCCTTCCGTGCTTACTACGAAGAGTACCTGGCTCCCCACTACAATGTGACCCTCAGCTACACTGAACAGCTGGCTGACGCCGCTGCTGAGAAGGCTGCCATCGAGCAGTTTGCAGCTCAGGGCTACAATGCCATCATCTCCCTGTCCAGCTCCGACCGTGCTACTCAGATTGAGACCTGCGCTGAGTACGGCCTGTACTATGCCATCGCTTCCGGTATGGACGAAGCTCTGTATGAGACCTACAAGGATAACGAATTCTTTGTCGGCCAGATCGGCCCCAGCATGGCCACTGAGTTTGAGGCCGGTGTTGCCATGGGTGAGTACTACAAGGCTCAGGGCGTGAAGAAGGTTGGTCTGTACGGTGCATTCTGCCCCAACCCCATGCATGTTTATCGTCTGGCCGGTACCCTGGTTGGTCTGGGCCTGACTTACAACGGCGCTTCCGAGATGGAAGCCATCGCCGGTCAGCTGTTTGCCGGTTTTGATCTGGCTGCTGTGGCAGGCGACATTGAAGTTGTTTCCTACATCGCCGGTTATACCGACACCATGTGGGACGAGCTGGGTGCCGCTATGGGTCAGGGCATCGATGCCTTCATCTCTGTTGGCATGGCAACCACTTTCTTTGCTGATATGCTCAATGGCGCTGCACTGCCTTACTCCGATATCGACTCCTTCACCTCCGGCAACGGCAAGAATATCAAGGAAGGCAGCCTGAGCTACCTCGCCGGTAAGTACGCTTCCTCTGTTGGTCCCATCTTCGCAGCTGTAGTCAACGCCTGCAACGGCAACCCCATCCGCACTGCTGAAGGCTATGCCCTGTCTATCAGCCAGGGTTATCTGGTTGCTACCGACGCTGCATCCTTCGATGCCTACTACACCGCAGACCAGGGTGAAACTCCCATCATCAACACCGACCTGCTGGACACCATCGTTGGTGCCGATGTTACTTACGAGCAGTTCGTCGCTTTCGTTGAGGAAGACCGCGCTTAATTTCTGATTCCATTCGATCCGGGGGTCATATGACCCCCGGAATACCCAAAACACTTTTGGAGGCAAGTTTATGGACAACCAATTGAAAATGAAAACGGGCAAAAGAATCGTCGGTACGCTTGCCATTCCTGTGATTGTGGCTGCAATCCTGCTGACCATCTGTGCGCTGGGCGGCAGAAAGATGATCGATACCGCTTTGGGCTTCAATAACTTTGTGTCCTATGCAGGTATTGTTATGATCACCACCATGGCGCTGTCCATCAATTTGAACAGTGGCCGCTTCGACTTTTCCCTGGGATCCATTATGACCCTGTCTTCCGTCATTGGTGCCAAGATCTCCTATGGACTTCTGGCAGGGGGCGAGGGCAGCGCAGTTATGATGCTGCTCATCACCGTTGCCGCAGGTATCCTGCTGGGACTGGTTTCCGGCGTGATCTACGTGTCTCTGGGCATTCCTCCCATCATCACCTCCCTGGGTGTGACTCTGATCTACGAGGGCATCACCTTTACCATAACCGAAGGCCGTTACATCATGGACGAGGTTCAGAATGCTTCCATGACGGCCTGCAGAAACACCTGGATGTATTCTGCACTGATCATTGGTGTGGTTCTGATTTTTATGATCTTTGTGTTTGACCATACCCGTTTCGGTTATAACTACCGTGCCCTGAAAGAGGGCCAGAAAGTAGCCGTGGATACGGGTATCAAAGAGATTCCCAATGCCATTGGCTGCTACACCATCTGCGGCGGTCTCATGGGCCTTGTGGGCTTTCTGTATGCGGTGCGCACCACCAGTATTGATACCAGCGCATTGAACTTTGGCTCTATTGGCATCATGTTCACAGCATTCCTGCCCATGTTTATTGGCGGCTATATCAGCCGGTTCTCCAATGACAAGCTGGGCTACCTGCTGGCTGCGATTTGCATGTCTATGCTGAACTCCACCTTTGCCGTATTCAGCAACGCTATTCAGGCATCCACCCAGTCCATCATCAATGCGGTGCTGTTGGTTGTATTCCTGATCTACTTAAGCAATGAATACCGGATCAAGTCTTTCTTTAGACCCATTCGGAAATAACTTTGAAACCATTCTCGATTTTTTCGAGTTTCATACACAAAACAGCCTCTTTCCCATCAGAAAGAGGCTGATTCCAAAATGGAGGGTTATCCATGATCAATTTGAAGGCAAATCCATTTTATTTGAATGACGAACAAATCAAATGGGTAGAGAATACCCTTGCATCCATGACGCTGGAAGAAAAGGCAGGTCAGGTCTTCTGTCCCATGGGCTTTACAGATGATCCCGGAGCTCTGCGGCACATGGTGTGCGATATCGGTGTGGGCGGTATGATGTACCGAACAGGCCCGGCAGCTTACATTCAGAATACCCACCGCACCATTCAGAACTTTGCCAAGATTCCTCTGCTGCTGGCTGCTAATACGGAAGCAGGTGGCAATGGTCTTGCCATGGAAGGCACCAGCTTCGGTGCACCTATGGCAGTTGCAGCTACAAACGATCCTGAGAATGGCTACCGCATGGGCTATGTGTCCTGCGCTGAGGGCGCAGCCCTGGGCCTGAACTGGTCCTTTGCACCTATCGTGGATATCGATAAGGAATTCCACAACCCCATTACCAATACCCGAACCTTTGGCTCCGACGCGGACAAGGTTATTGCCTTCGCCAGCCGCTACATGGACGGCGCAGATGAAAATGATGTAGCTGTTTCTATTAAGCATTTCCCTGGTGATGGCGTGGATGAGCGTGACCAGCATATTCTCACCAGCATCAATTCCCTTTCCTGTGACGAATGGATGGAAAGCTACGGTAAGGTCTACAAGACTCTGATCGACAAGGGCGCAAAGACGGTCATGGTGGGTCACATTGCCCAGCCTGCCTGGGTAAAAAAGCTGAAACCCGAAGCCAATAGAAAGGAACAGCTGCTGCCTGCTTCTCTGAGCAAGCCTCTGCTGACCGGATTGCTGCGGGAAAAGCTGGGCTTCAACGGCCTGATTTCCACCGACGCTACTCCCATGGTGGGCTTTACCAGCGCTATGCCCCGCAGTGAAGCCATTCCCGCGGTCATCGCTGCCGGTGCGGATATGATCCTGTTTAACAAGAGTCTGGACGAGGACTACGGTTTCCTGCTGGATGGCTTGAAAACAGGTAAGGTCACGGAGCAGCGGCTGGACGAAGCTGTCACAAGAATACTTGCAACCAAGGCAAGCTTACATCTGCCAGAAAAACAGACAGCAGGAATTCTGGTACCCAGTCCTGATGCTCTGCCCATTGTTGGATGTGAAAAACATAAAATGTGGGCAAAGGAAGTTTCCGATAAGGCTGTAACCCTGGTTCGGGATGAACAGCAGCTGCTGCCCATCAGCCCGAAGAAATTCCGTCGGGTGTACTTAAATGTGATTCAGAAGAGTCTTGAACCCAATGACCCCTTTGTGCAGCAGTGGAAAGCCCTATTTGAAAAAGAAGGTTTTGAAGTTAAGGTCAGAGACCGTAGAACCACCATTGTTCCGGCAGACTTTGGCGATCCCAACCTCTCTAGGGAGAAGGGAATGCTGATGCATGAAATGTACCGCAGTATCGGGGAGATGAAGCAGGACTACGATCTGTATGTCTACATCTGCAATATGCAGAATGCTTCCAACAATACCACTCTGCGTCTGAACTGGAATGTTACCTTTGGCTTGGGAGATGATGCCCCCTGGCTGAGCAGCGAGATCCCGGTGATGATGATTTCCACTGCTTACCCCTACCATCTGTTTGATGCTCCCATGATCGAAACATACATCAATTCCTACAGCGGTGAACCTGATTTCTGTGAAGCGGTCATGAAAAAGATCATGGGCAGAAGTGCGTTTGAGGGCATCAGCCCCTGTGACCCCTTCTGCGGAAAGGACTACATCTGATATGAAAGCAATTATTTTTGATCTGGATGGTGTGATCTGCCACACGGATGAATATCATTTTCAAGCTTGGAAAGCCATGGCAGATTCCATGAACATCCCCTTTGACCGCCAGGTAAACAGCCGACTTCTGGGTATTTCAAGAATGGCAAGTCTGGAGATTATTCTGGAAAACTATCCCGGTGAACTGTCTCAGACGGAAAAGGAAGAGTTGGCGGAGCAGAAAAATGAAATGTATAAGGAGTCTCTGAAAGGAATGAGTCCCGCCGATCTTTCCCCGGAAGTGAAGGATACACTGGAAACCCTGCGTCGTAGAGGCTACAAGCTGGCCATAGGCTCATCCTCCAAAAATGCCAGGTTCATTCTGCAGCAGTTGGGACTGAGTAATTTCTTTGATGCGATTTCCGATGGCAATAACATCACCCATTCCAAACCGGACCCCGAGGTTTTTGTCAAGGCAGCACAGATGCTGTGCATTCCCGCAGAAGACTGTTTGGTGGTTGAGGATGCGGTATCTGGTGCGATTGCTGGCAAACGGGGCGGAATGAAAGTTGCCTGTGTGGGCAATGCCTCTATCGAAAAGGCCGGTGACTACAACCTGACTTCTTTTGCCGAGCTTCTGGAGATTGCGCAGTAAGAAAGGAATTTGATTTATGGAGCGAAATGAACGCTTTTTACATATTGCGGAAAGCCTGAAACCTACAATGTTTGAAAGAAAAGTAGGTGTTCTGGAAACTGTCGGTGGTGAGGACTACCGTACCCGGTGCCTGAGCAAAGGCGATGTACTGTGCCTGGATTTTGGTAGCCATCTGGTAGGCAGGGTGACCTTGAAATTTGGCTACACCGGATCCCATCCCGATGCTCCTGCCTGGCTGCGCTTGAAATTTGCGGAACGAGAATGCGAGCTCTCTGAAAACGCGGAAGATTACCATGGTTGGATCAGCATGGGCTGGATTCAGCAGGAGCAGCTGCATATCGATGTGCTGCCCACCATGTTGGAGCTGCCCCGGCGGTATGCCTTCCGGTATCTGCAGATTGAAGTGCTGGATGCGAGTTCTAAGTATCAGCTGAAGCTGGAGGATGCTTTCTGCATCGCTACCACATCTGCTGATGAAAGCAGGCTGGAATCTCTCATGGGTACCCCTCGTCAGGCGCATTTGGATGCGGTTGCATGCCGAACTCTGCGTAACTGTATGCAGGAAGTTTTTGAGGACGGCCCCAAGCGCGACCGTCGGCTTTGGCTGGGAGATCTGCGCCTTGAGGCGCTGACCAATTACGTGACCTTCGGCAACAACGCTCTGGTGCGCCGCTGTCTCTACCTTTTCGCGGCGGCGACCGATGCCGAGACCGGCTTTATCCTCAGCCATATTTTCGATTATCCGCAGGTGGCCAACGGCCGCTGGATACTTGAGGATTATTCGATCTTTTTCGCGGCCGCGC
>JAZURG010000015.1:0-8672 GCA_045606145.1 Faecousia sp. | reverse complement strand
ACCGTAGTAAGGATCTGTTCCAATATGCACACGCATACCAAAGTACCATTTGGTGTTCTTTTTGGTGGAGTGCATCTCAGGATCACGCTTTTTCTCACGGTTTTTGGTAGAATTGGGTGCTTCTACAATGGTTGCATCCACGATGGTACCGCCAGATACCAACTTCCCCTCTTTTGCAAGCAGCTCCTGAACTTGGTTGAAGAATTTCTTTTGCAATCCATGCTCGTTCAAAAGCTTGCGGAATTTGCACAGGGTGGTAGCATCAGGAACTTGCTCACCAGTAGAAAAGTCAATCCCCATGAAGGTTTTCATTGCATAGCTGTCATAGATAGCATCCTCGATACCTTCGTCGGACAGATTGAACCAGGTCTGGAGCATGGTCATCCGAAGCATTTGCTCGATCTCAACAGGTCTGCGGCCACGCTTGCCATTGGGATAATAAGGCACAACCAATGCGACCCAATCTTTCCAAGGCAAAGTAGCATCCATTTTTTCTAAAAATGCTTCCCGCTTTGTTGTACGCCGACGATTGGTGTACTCAAGGTCAGTAAAGTTCTGCTGTTTTTCCATCTGCCTCACTCCTTTTCTCTATTTTATCATAGATTCCTTGGAGTGGGTAGATTAAATCAGCGTTTACTTGAGGGGAGCTGTCACGCGAACAGCGTGACTGAGGGGTGGAAACCCGTTGCAATGCCACCCCTCCGAGCAGGCTTACGCCTGCCCACCTCCCCTTGCACAGAGAAGGCTTTGGTGCGCTGTACTGCCCAAAACATCAAAATAAAAATTGATTCTGTTTGACAGATGTGCTATGATATGCTCCGTGTGATCATAGGAGGATTCCCATGGGTACTTTACAGATAAAACGAACAGAATTTAATATGAAACAGTTTTTTCGTGCGCTGCTTACATTGGCGATGCCAATTGCACTTCAAAACCTGTTAGCAACCACCGCATCCATGGTGGATACCATCATGATTGGCACCCAGGGTGAGCTGGCGGTAGCGGCTGTGGGAATCTGCTCCCAGATCAGTTCCCTGTTCTTTTCCTGCTATTTTGGCTTTGCAGGCGGTGCTCTGCTGTTTTTCGCGCAGTACTGGGGCGCGGAGGATGAGGCGGGCATCAACCGTACCTTTGGCCTATCACTGCTCCCGCTGTTGCTGGTTTCTTTGGCCTTTGGCGGTGTGGCAGTGTTCACACCCCGGTTCCTGCTTTCAATCTATACGGACAAAGAAAATCTTATCGACATCGCGATGCCCTATATCCGAATTGCGGGATTTTCCTATCCGCTGGTGGTTATCAATTCCATCATCAGCTTTTTGATGCGCGGTACAGAGCGTGTGAAGCCACCACTGATTGGCTCCATCGTGGCGCTGGTGGTAAACTTCTGCATCAACTGGCTGCTGATCAACGGTAACTGGGGTTTCCCAAAGCTGGGTCCTACGGGCGCGGCCATCGGTACGCTGGTATCTACCGCTGTCAATTCTGTCTTGCTCCTGGTGTTCCTGCTGCGGAGCAATAAGGGTATCCGGTTAAATTTGAAGCAGATGTTTGATTTCAGCGGCGGCTTTGTGGGGGCTTATTTCAAAAAGTGCTTCCCCGTTATCTGTAATGAATTTCTGTACGGAGTCGGTCAGATGCTCATCAATATGGTCATCGGCCGCCAGAGCGAAAGCGCCATTGCCGCCATGGCCGCCTTCCGTGTGCTGGAAGGCTTCGTGTTCGCGTTCTTTGGCGGCTTGGCGGACGCTTCTTCTGTGGTGATCGGTAACGAAGTGGGTGCGGGCAATCATATGAACGCATACCGCTATTTGAAGGGCTTCGCGGTGATTTGCCCTGCCATTACTTTTTTGATCGTGCTGACCTTCTTCTGTGCCAACGGACCGCTGCTGGGCCTCTTTGGCCTGGGCGCGGAGGCCCTTACCTACGGCAAGTACATGCTGCTGATCTACATGGCGGCGGGTTCCATCCGCACCTGCAACTACATCATGAATATCTGTTATCGTGCAGGCGGTGATACTGTCTTTGGTACGGTTTTGGAGATATCCAGCCTGTTTTTGATCAGTGTTCCCGCTACATGGGCAGCAGGCATGATCTGGCAGCTTCCGTTTATTGCGGTGTTCTCCTTCGTGTATACGGATGAGATCCTCCGTCTGATTGTGGAAATCTTCCGTACCAGAAGCTGTAAGTGGCTAAAACCCGTCACGCCTCAGGGACAGGCAACTCTGGAAGCTTTCCACGGAGAACTGCGTCGGTTGCGAAATAAGAAAAAATAAATTAAAAAGACGTATTGCAAATGCAATACGTCTTTTAAATATAGCGCACCTAGAGAGAATATATTTCATTTCTTTAAAATTTTGATGGAAATAACTTAAATTATGTCATGTTTCTGTGCCGTTACTTGCAACAGCAGGGACTCAATGTTATAATTATAAAGATAAGGGTAATGACTGAAACCACTCTGTTTAAGCTATTTCCATGGTACAAATTTGGTGGTTAGCTTTGGCATTTCCTGACGGCTATTATCCCTTTTATTGCATTTAGCAAATCAGTTTCTATTCATATATAACATCGAAAAACAGGAAGGATGAATGGTATGAGATTATTTTGTGACCATGTAAAAAGAAACACTTTTTCTCTGGATGGAGCTTGGGATTTCGTAGTTGATAAGAATCATGTTGGTGAAACAGAAAAATGGTACGAGAACTTCCCCAAGGAAGGAATCTCGAAGGTTGCCGTGCCTTCTTGCGTGAATAACCGCCTGGGTATGATCAATTTCCAGGATGTTTGCTGGTATAAGAAGGATTTCTACACCGAAGAAGGCCCTGTGCTGCTGCACTTTGGCTCTGTCAGCGAATACGCTAAGGTTTATCTGGATGGAGCATATCTGGGCGACCACTACGGCGGCTTTACCGCGTTTGAGTTCCTGGTCAATGTCAGCGCCGGTGCGCACACGCTGGTGGTTATGATCGATGCCAACAGCACCGAGGACACCATTCCTCTGTGGGAGGTTGACTGGCATCATTACTGCGGCATCATGAGAAGCGTTGAGGTCAGCCAGCTGGCCGACGTTTATATCCATGGCATGAAGGCTCGTTACGAGCTGTCCGATGACTTCAAGACCGCCAATGTACATATTGAAACCATTCTGAAGAACAGTGCCGGTAACAACAATAACTGCGTTCTGAAGGTCTGGCTGGAAGACAAGCTGATCTACCAGCAGGCCCACGAGATCAACGGCGATACCGCTGTTACTGTGGATTACGTTCTGGAAGACGTCAGACTCTGGGACATCCATAAGGCTGAGCTGTACCGGATCAAGGTAGAGACCGAGAACGACGATCTGATCGAAAGAGTCGGCTTTCGTAAGGTCCAGATCGACGGCAAGAAGCTGCTGCTCAACGGCAAACCCTTCAAGATCCAGGGTGTCAACCGCCACGAGGAGCACCCCGATTGGGGCTTCGCGGTTCCTCTGAACATCATGCAAAGAGATATGGACATTCTGAAGGATCTGAATGTCAACACCGTCCGTGGCTCTCACTATCCCAACAGCAAGTACTTTTTGGATATGTGCGACGAGGAAGGTATCCTGTTCTGGAGCGAGATCCCCATGTGGGGCTTCACCGAGGAGAGCGTCAAGCGGGAACTGGTCATCGAAAGAGGCCTCAAGATGCATGAGGAAATGATCGACCAGTACTACAACCATCCCAGTATCGTCATCTGGGGCCTGCACAACGAGATCGCTACCGACTCCGAGGGTGGCTACAGCATTACCAAGACCTTTGGCGAAAAGGTTCGCTCTCTGGACAATACCAGAATCGTTACCTATGCTACCAACCGTATTTTGAAGGATGATTGCCTGGATCTGATCGACATGATCAGCGTCAACCAGTACGTTGGCTGGTACGAAGGCGATATCTGTGACTGGGCAGACTTCATGGTTCAGATGAAGGCCTATCTGGAAGAGAAGGGCGTGGCGCACAAGCCTGTTCTGATGTCCGAGTTCGGTGTTGCCGCTATGTTCGGCCATAAGAATTTTGAAGAGCTGCGCTGGAGCGAAAACTACCAGGCTGAGTTCTATGACCACACCATCAACCTGTTCATGAGCGACGACTTTATCTGCGGTGTTCTGCTGTGGCAGTTCTGCGATATCAGAAGTAACGCAAAGTGGTCTCTGCTCCGTGCCCGCAGCTTCAATAACAAGGGTATCGTCAACGAATACCGCCATCCGAAGCTGGCCTACTACAAGGTTAAGGAGTTGTTCAAGCGTGATTGGAATTAAGGATAACATCAAAGAAGTTAAGATCCTCAACCCCGATGATGCCCAGTATTATTTCGGTTATTACGATCTGAACGCCTATGACAGCACCGGCACCAGGCACCTGTGCAACCGTTCCACCTTTGTTGATCATATTCCCAATGCGGACGACGTGCTGGAGCTGGGTATTCTCTGTGACGGCAAGTTTGAAAAGTTTGCCGCAACCACTGCCTGGAACTTCCAGCAGGGCGCGTTGCTGCAGTTTAAAAGAAACTCAGACGATATCGTATTTTACAATGTCTGCCAGGACGGCGGATACCACACGGTAGTCCACAACTTAAAAACAGGGGAGAAGAAGTATCTTCCCAAGGCTGCAGCCTGCGTTTCTCCCGATGGCAAGTGGGGTCTGGCGATCAACTTCAGCCGTATTTTCAAATTCCGTCCCGGCTACGGCTATGCCGGTATCGAAGATCCTTACTTCCATCAAAACAGGCCCACCGAAGACGGTGTATTCCTGATGAATATGGAGACCGGCGAGACCAAGCTGATCATTGACTACGAGCGCATCTACCAGACCTTCCCCATGAAGGGCATGGAAAACGAGAAAATGGTGGTCAACCATATCACCTTCAACGAAACCTCTGACCGGTTCATGTTCCTGCTGCGAAACTTCCCCAACGGCTCCGGCAAGGGTTGGGGTACTACTTTGATCACCTCCGATCTGGAAGGCAACATGCATCTGGTGCTGGAGAACAGATTTGTGTCCCATTACTGCTGGAAGAACGGCAGCCAGATCCTGGCCACCTGCTCTCCCGCAGAAACCACAGGCCTGTTCCTGCTGGACGATCTGACCAACGAGTACCGCCAACTGAAATCTCCCTATCCCGGCGGCCCCTTCGGCGGCGATATCCACTGCCTGTATTCTCCGGACAGACGCTACATCCTCGGTGACGGCTATCCCGATTCGGAAGGCTACCGGCCTCTGTTCCTGTACGATACCGAGACCGGAGATATCCGGATGCTGCTCCGGTCCAAGTCCAATTTGGACGGCAACTGGGACAACCGCTGCGATCTGCATGCCCGGTTCAACCGCCAGGGCACAAAGATCTCCTTTGACAGCACCCATGACGGCACACGCTGCGTGTGCGAAATAGAACTTTGAGCAATTGGAGGGTCTTATGGAAAGATTGAATTATAAGGTTCTGAAAGAATCCGGCTATGACGGATATATTCTCCCCAAGGCACCGGAAAAGGTGATGCAGTTCGGTGAGGGCAATTTCCTCCGTGCATTCGTAGACTACTGGTTTGACCTGGCGAATGAAAAGGCCGGCTGGAACGGTAAGTGCTGCCTGATCCAGCCCATCGCAGGCGGCCTGGCTGATATGATCAATGAGCAGGAGGGCCTGTACACCCTGTATCTGCGTGGCAGCCAGAACGGCAAGAAGGTGGATGACAAGCGTGTCATTTCTTCCGTTTCCCGCTGTCTGAATCCCTATCAGGAGGAAGGTTTCACAAAGATGATGGAGGTGGCCGCCTCCGATGATCTGGAGATCATCGTTTCCAATACCACCGAAGCCGGTATCGTATATGATCCTGCCTGTAATTTGTCTGACAAGCCCTGTGCTTCCTTCCCCGGCAAGCTGACCCAGGTGCTGTATCATCGCTGGCAGGCGGGCAAGAAGGGTATCGTGATGCTGGCTTGTGAGCTGATCGACAACAACGGCAAGGAACTGCTGAAGTGCGTCAATCAGTACATTGACCAGTGGGGTTTGGAGGGCGCTTTCCGTCAGTATGTCAACGCGGAATGCACCTTCTGCGGTTCTCTGGTGGACCGTATCGTTCCAGGCCGCATCCGTGACGCTGCGGAAGTGGAAGCGCTGGCGCAGAAGCACGGCTACGCTGACCCCCTGCTGGACGTTGGCGAAGTTTTCGGCCTGTGGGTCATTGAGGGCGACGCATCTCTGACCGACAAGCTGCCCTTCCACAAGGCAGGTCTGGACAACCATATCTTTGTAGCCGAAGATATGACTCCCTACAAGAAGCGTAAGGTCCGCATCCTCAACGGCGCGCATACCGGCTTTGTTCTGGGCGCTTATCTGGGCGGACATGATATCGTTCGTGAGTGCATGGAGGATCCTGTGGTTCTGGGTTACATGAATAAGATGCTCAGCGATGAGATCGTACCCATTCTGCCCCTTGACCAGGAGGATTGCCGTAACTTTGCCACAGCCGTCCAGGACCGCTTTAATAACCCCTTCGTCAACCACGAACTGATGAGCATTTCCTTAAACTCCACCTCCAAGTGGCGCGCCAGAAATATGCCCTCTTTCCTGGAGTACATTGAGACCAAGGGCAAGCTGCCCACCTGCCTGACCATGAGCTTTGCCGCTTACATTGCCTTCTTCTCCAATGATATTCAGGAGCTGAATGAAAACGGTCTGGTGTGCCGCCGTGCCAAGGGCAATACCTATACCTGCTCCGACGACCGTTGGGCACTGGAGTTCTACTACGACCACAGAAACGACAGCGAGGAAGAACTGGTCCATGCCGTTATGACCAACGAGCAGATGTGGGGCCAGGATCTGACCGCCATCCCCGGCTTCGAGGCTGCTACTGTTGCCAATCTGAAGCTGATCCGCCAGCAGGGCGCTCTGGCTGCTTACGCAAGCTGCCTGTAATATTGTTATTTATTGCCGCACCGGTGAAAAACACCGGTGTGGCAATCCTTTCAATTTGTTATAAGGAGGATAGATCATGCCCGATTTTATCCATATCCATCCCAAGGACAGCGTTGCCGTGGCGCTGAGACCCATTTCTGCCGGTACGGTTTTTGAAGGCATTACCGCTGCTGCCGATATTCCCCAGGGCCATAAGATGGCGCTGAGGCCCCTGTCCGAAGGGGATCAGGTCATCAAGTACGGCTTTTCCATCGGCCATGCCATTGCCCCTATCGCTCCCGGTGATTGGGTCCATGTGCATAATATGAAGACAAATCTTTCCGGTGAGCTGGAGTACACCTACGAGCCGTCTCTGCGTTTCCCGGAAAAGCGGGAAAGCGCCACATTCCGGGGCTTCCGCCGTGCTGACGGCAAGGTGGGCATCCGCAATGAGATCTGGATCATTCCCACCGTTGGCTGCGTCAACGATGTGGCAAAGGCTTTGGTGGCGGAAAACCAGGATCTTGTGACCGGCTCCGTTGAAGGCCTGTATGCCTTCACCCATCCGTTTGGCTGCTCCCAGACCGGTGATGACCATGCCCAGACAAGAAAGCTGCTGGCTGCTCTGGCCCGGCATCCCAATGCTGGCGCTGTGCTGGTGCTGCAGCTTGGCTGTGAGAATCTGACCCACGAACAGTTTGTAGAGGAATTGGGCGAATACGATAAAAAGCGTGTTAAGTTCCTGACTTGCCAGACTGTTTCTGATGAAATGGAAGCAGGCCGTGCGCTTCTGGAGCAACTGGCTGAATATGCCGCTTCCTTCCAAAGACAGGAGATCCCCGCGTCCGAGCTGGTCATCGGCATGAAGTGTGGCGGCTCTGACGGTCTCAGCGGCATTACCGCCAATCCCACTGTGGGCAGATTCTCTGACCTGCTCATCTCCATGGGCGGTTCTACCGTGCTGACCGAGGTTCCCGAAATGTTTGGCGCGGAAGGCTTTTTGATGAATCGCTGCATCAACGTGGAAGTGTTCCGCAAGGCCGTGAACATGATCAACGGCTTTAAGAACTACTTCACCCGCCATAACGAAGTGGTCTACGAGAACCCCAGCCCCGGCAACAAGGCCGGCGGCATTACAACCCTGGAAGATAAGTCCTGTGGCTGCGTCCAGAAGGGCGGTGACGCCCCTGTGATGGATGTGATCGGCTACGGCGACGCGGTGACCACCAAGGGTCTGAACATGCTCTACGGCCCCGGTAATGACCTTGTGTCCTCTACGGCGCTCACCGCCGCAGGCGCGCACATGGTGCTGTTCACCACCGGACGCGGTACGCCTTTCGGCGCCCCCGCTCCCACACTGAAGATCGCCACCAATACCCCTCTGGCCACCAAGAAATCCGGCTGGATCGATTTTAATGCCGGTGTGGTGGCCGACGGCACCAGAACTTTGGACGAAGCCGGACAGGACCTGCTGGAACTGGTTCTGGAGGTCGCTTCCGGTAAGCAGACCAAAACCGAAGAAAAGGGTTTCCGGGAGATCTCTATCTTCAAAGACGGCGTTGTGCTGTAAATCAATTCCATGAAATCAAGCATGCCGTGACGGATTGTCACGGCATGCTTTCAGCTTGTCAAAAAAGTATAGATTTTAGAATCTCAACCGCACAGCGCATATGAGGTGGTGTTACTTTCTTGTCGCCGAACAAGAAAGTAACCAAAGAAGTCGGCATAGGGGAGGAACTGAGTTCATTGCTCCCGCATTC
>JAZURG010000014.1:0-5967 GCA_045606145.1 Faecousia sp. | reverse complement strand
TGCCCGAAGGGCAGACGGATGAGGGGAATGACAGGTTTTTGACCCCTCATCAGTCAAAAATCATAGATTTTTGACAGCTTCCCCCCAAGGGGAAGCCTTTTGGGTGCGGTGGTAGTTTGTGAGATAAACGATCATTTATCTTACTGTTTGTCACGCTTTTCATTGTATCCGCGGATTGTATGTGCTATAATCTTCTTATTACAATAAACAAAGGGGAATCGTCATGGAAACAACCAAGAAATCCCGCAAATTCTGGCTGTCACTGGTCATATTCAGTTTAGTAGGTCAAGTGGCCTGGGTCGTGGAGAATATGTATCTGAACGTCTTCATCTATAAGATGTTCCACGCCTCCGCAGAGGCTATCTCGGCCATGGTTGCCGCTTCTGCAGCCGCCGCAACCGTCACAACGCTGCTGATTGGTGCTTTATCCGATAAAATCGGCAAAAGAAAACTCTTTATTTGTATAGGTTACATCCTTTGGGGCATCTCCATCTGGGGCTTTGCCGCCATTCGCATGGATGTGATCAACGCACTGTTCCCTGCTGCTGTTTCCGCAGCCTCAGTGGGTGTGGCACTGGTCATCATTCTGGATTGCGTCATGACCTTCTTCGGTTCTTCTGCCAATGATGCCTGCTTCAACGCCTGGCTGACAGACTCCACCGACGAAACCAATCGTGGCACCGCAGAAGGTATCAACGCTATGATGCCTCTGGTTGCAATTCTTGTGGTATTCGGCAGTTTCATGTTCTGCGATCAGGACTTAAGCGAAACCTGGACGCTGATCTTCGGTGTCATTGGCAGCGTGGTCATGGTTCTGGGTGTTCTGGGTTTCTTCCTCATTGAAGATACCGCTGTGCAAAGCAGTGAAAACCGCAGCTATTTTGCCAACATCTTCTACGGTTTCCGTCCCTCCGTCATTCGTGAGAACAGCTCACTGTATGTAACCCTTGCTGCACTGGCTCTGTTTAATATTTCCATTAGCATCTTTATGCCCTATCTGATTCTCTACTACACCGAGGCTCTTGGCATCGAAAACTATGTGCTGATCTTTGCCCCTGCCATCGTTGTTGCTGCAGCCTTTACCGGTCTTTATGGCAAAGTCTATGACCGCCACGGCTTTCAAAGGGCAGTTATTCCCACTGTGGCGCTGCTGATGGGCGGCTATGTAATTCTCTACTTCAGTACACACATTGTTCCTGTATTTCTGGGTTCGCTCATCATGATGTGCGGCTATCTGGGCACCGGTGCCATGCTGGGTGCCATGGTTCGTGACCGCACACCCGAAGGCAAGGCCGGTATGTTCCAGGGCCAACGGATCATCAATCAAGTGCTGCTGCCCGGCATCATTGGCCCCGCTATCGGCGCTGCCGTGCTGAAGAACGCGGAAACCATCCTCAACGATGACGGCACCACCTCTTTCATTCCCAACAAAAACATTTTCCTGGCTGCATTTATTGCAGGTATCACAATCTGGTTTGTTTTGATTCCCCTGTTCCGGATGACCAAAAAGGAGAAATAATTATGGCCCTTGCAAAATTGACCACCGCTCAGGGAGAGGCTCTGTCCGAAACACCCTGGCAGGTTTATCCCCGCCCCCAATTGAAACGGGAAAGTTATCTGAATCTAAATGGTACTTGGGAACTGGAAGCAGACGGCTATAAGGGGCCGATCATAGTACCCTTCTGCCCGGAAAGCCGGCTCTCCGGTGTGGAAAAGCACTTTCCCGACGGCAGCACCATCCTCTACCGCCGCAGCTTTACTCTGCCGGAAAGTTTTAACCGGGGCAGAGTGCTGTTGCACTTTGGTGCCGTAGATCAAATTGCAGAAGTTTATGTAAACCAAAGCTTGATTGGCAGCCATGTTGGTGGCTACGACAGCTTCTGCTTTGATGTCACTGACGCCCTGAAAGCGGAGAATTTACTGGAAGTTCGGGTCATCGATGACCTGCGAGACCATGTTCTGCCCTACGGCAAGCAAACTTTAAAGCGAGGTGGCATGTGGTACACCCCCGTTTCCGGTATTTGGCAGACAGTATGGCTGGAAAGCGTTCCAGAAAATTATGTAAACTCTTTAGATATCCAGGTAGCATTGGATACTGCCACCATTACCGTCACCCCTGCTCTGGATGGCACTGTAACATTGGATGGCAAGGACTATCCGCTGCGTGCCGGCAAAGCTGTTGTCACCCCAGAAGATCCCCATCTCTGGACACCGGAAGACCCCTATCTGTACCGTTTTATCCTCACCGCAGGTGAAGACAGGATCGAAAGCTACTTTGCACTTCGTACCTTGGAAACCAGAACAATTGACGGCATTGCCCGCCTGTGTCTGAATGGAAAGCCATATTTCTTCCACGGTCTTCTGGATCAAGGCTACTGGCCTGACGGTCTGTTTACCCCTGCTGCTCCCGAATGCTTTGCAGAAGATATCCTGGCCATGAAAGCCTTGGGTTTTAATATGCTCCGCAAGCATATCAAGGTGGAACCGGAGCAGTTTTATTATGATTGTGACCGTCTGGGAATGGTAGTTTTTCAGGACATGGTCAATAACAGCGACTATAGCTTCCTGCGTGATACGGTTATACCGACTTTCTTCAGTCAAAAGATGAATGACACCAAACTGCATCCCGATGCTGCCAGCCGCAAGGCCTTCTTGAATGCTATGGAAGCAACAGTACTGCAACTAAAAAACCATCCCAGCATTTGCTATTGGACCATCTTCAACGAAGGCTGGGGGCAATTTGACAGCACCTGCGTATACCACCGTTTGAAAGAACTGGACAGCAGCCGGTTTATTGATACGACCTCCGGTTGGTTCCGGGGCAGCGAAAGTGACGTAGAAAGCCTGCACGTCTACTTCGGTATGTGGCATCGGATGAAGCCTTCTCAAAAGCCTATCGTACTCAGCGAGTTTGGCGGTTTTGCCCACAGTGTAGCCGGTCACATCTTTAACCCCGACAAAGCCTACGGCTACGGCACCTGCAAAACTACCGCAGAGCTGAACAGGCAAATCGAAAAAGTATACCGGGACCATGTGATCCCGGCAATCAAGATGGGTCTTTGTGCCAGTGTCTATACCCAGATCAGTGACGTGGAGGACGAAATCAACGGTCTTCTGACCTATGACCGCAGGGTAACTAAGGTCGACCCGACGGTCATGAATGCCATCGCACAGGAATTGTATTCAGCGGTTGGCCGGTAATTTTTTTGACAGCAGCCGATACAGCAACATTGCGCCGAAGCTGACTGGAATCCACAACAAGCTGTAGATCAAGCAAACCTGTCCATGATAATTAAAGGGCAGATGGCGGTAGTCCCAGACACGGTAATCCCGGTTTGCCAAAAGTCCCGCAGCCAGTTCCACAAAGGTTACGATCCCGGCTCCCACCAAGCAGCGCAATGCTACCGGGAGCCGGGGTTTTACCTCTTCCAGCTTTCCCAGAAGCAGAAAACAGATGCCGCCTGCCAGAAACATACTGATATGACTTCTGCCACGCCACAAATATTCTAATCCAATATATCCGGCACCACCAAAAAGAAACATCATAAATTTGTGTAAAACTATCATTTCGATCACCCCAGGATATCTTTCCCAAAAAAACCAAAAAAATTCGAAGAATTTACTTGACAAATCTCTATGTTTTGGATATAATAACGAAGCTGATTTCGGCACGTTCGAAATTTTGCGACTATATGGCGGCATAACTCAGTTGGTAGAGTACCCGGTTCATACCCGGTATGTCATCTGTTCAAGTCAGATTGCCGCTACCAGGCCCGTTGGTCAAGCGGTTAAGACACCGCCCTTTCACGGCGGTAACATGGGGTCGATTCCCGTACGGGTCACCAAAAAGAAAAAACTCCTGCTTACGCAGGAGGGTTTCTTTTTGCCGTACGGGAATCGAAAGGCCGTTAAGAAAACGTGCCGGTGGCACGTTTTTAGGCCGTGGGAGATTCCATTTGTGTCCGGATGTGGTTGGTACAACCATAGACGGACACAAATCTTTTCCGGCGGCAACTCCTTAATTTAACGATTCCCCGCGGGGCACCAAAAAAGCCCCGCCAAACAGGCGGGGCTTTTTCATTTTATGGAAAGGGGACCGGTGTGTTGGCTCTTGCCGCAGCTATTTCTTCTCCAGTCCTCCGATGACCCCCAGAAGCGCCATGCAGTGCTCCCGCTCCTGGTCCGCAAGCTTTGCAAATACATGGCCGTATTCCGGGTCATCGCATTTAGCCTCATAGGCCTTGAGGCTGCGCATTTCCAGACCGTAGCACCGGCGCAGGGTCACCTCCGGAGGCTCCTTTCCCAGCCTGGGCATATGTACCGGGCATTTTTCCCCGGCTTTCAGACTGTACATACCCCGCAGGCAGGCCCCGTGGGCATGCTCCTCCCGGCTGAGCCGCTGCAAAACCGCCCCTTCCTTCTGCTGCAGCTGCCGGGCCAGCTGGGCATAGGTGGCCGCCGCCTCCCATTCGTTCATGATCAGTTCCTTCAGATTGTCCTCACTGCCCGGCCTTTGCTCCTGGGGCTG
Organism: Faecousia sp.; assembly: GCA_045606145.1. Classification (GTDB taxonomy): domain Bacteria; phylum Bacillota; class Clostridia; order Oscillospirales; family Oscillospiraceae; genus Faecousia. The sequence continues at coordinate 1,439 of JAZURG010000014.1, read as the reverse complement.
GGCCTGCTGCACCCGCTGCCAGACCCGGGCCGCCTTCTGGGGATCGTAGGGATTCATACCATCATTCCTTTCAAAATACACTCCGAACAGTATATGCCCCGGCTTTTGAAAATTTTCTCCCTTCCCGTCGAGAAAAAACAAATTTTTAACTTCCTTTTTTCGTTCATTTGTGCTAATATATAGGTAACATATTTTCAATTCTGCATTTTGCATCCTGCATTCTGCATTTAGGAGGTCCTCCTATGCCCAGAACCAGCAACAAAGCCCAGCTGATTGTTGATTATGTAAACCAATTTATCCAGGAGAACGGCTACTCTCCCTCTGTCCGGGAGATCGGCGCCGCCGTGGGACTGCGCTCCACCGCCTCCGTCAGCTACCATCTCCAGGCCCTCCAGGAGAAGGGATTGCTGGCCTCCCCCGGTGCCAAGGGCCGCAAGCGGGCCATCGTCACCACCCAGCGCCCCGGTCAGATTCCGGTGGTGGGCGTGGTCACGGCAGGTCTGCCCATTCTGGCCGTGGAGAATCAGGAGGGCACCATCAGCTGGGACGGCGATCCCAACTGCTTTGCCCTGCGGGTCCGGGGCGACAGTATGACCAACGCCGCCATATTGCCCGGCGACCTGGTGGTGGCCCGGCCCCAGGCTGCCGCCGACGACGGCCAGATCGTGGTGGCCCGGATCGGCGATGAAGCCACCGTCAAGCGGCTGCGCAGGCGGTCCGGCCAGGTGTGGCTGATGCCGGAAAACGACAGCTATTCCCCCATCGACGGATCTGAAGCGGAGATTATCGGCATCGTCAAGGGTGTCATCCGGGAGTATTGATCTTTTTCAACATTATCTTTGCATCTGTCAATTGTCACTTTTGCTGTGGAAGGCCCCGTTTCGGGGCCTTCTTTCGTCCTTATTTTGTCGCCTTCCCCCAAAAACAGGAAAAATGTGAATATTTGTATAAAAAAGGTTTGCTTTTCCGAAACGCCCGTGCTATACTATTTGGGCGATAAATTCATTATCCGATATTATGCCAAAAATCAGGTGCCAAGGGAGCACCTGAAACATTTTGAAAGGGGTAACATTAGAGATGTCTCACAAGTATGTTTATCTGTTTACTGAAGGCAACGGCTCTATGCGCGAACTCCTGGGCGGCAAGGGTGCCAACCTGGCCGAAATGACCAACATCGGTCTGCCCGTTCCCCAGGGTTTCACCATTTCCACCGAGGCCTGCACCAAGTACTATGAGGACGGCCGTCAGATCAATGCTGACATCCAGGCTGAAATCATGGAATATGTTGAAAAGCTGGAAGCCATCACCGGCAAGAAGTTCGGTGACAAGGAGAACCCCCTGCTGGTCTCCGTCCGTTCCGGCGCCCGTGCCTCCATGCCCGGCATGATGGACACCATCCTGAACCTGGGTCTGAACGAGGACGTTGTTGAGGTTCTGGC
>JAZURG010000013.1:0-6685 GCA_045606145.1 Faecousia sp. | reverse complement strand
ATCATCCGGGACACCAGCCATGATCTGATTCTCGATCCAAAGGATGTTCAGATAAAAGATGCAGCTATCAATTCCGCGGATGCCCTCTGGCGGAGAAATCAGAATTGGATAGAACAGATCCTCCGGGCCTTTATGTGCCAGATGGAGATGATCATACTTCTCCAGATAATGGCGAAGATAGCGTAGTGCTTCCCAACGGCATTCCGTCTGCCATTGTGGGGCAGTACCATCCACCAGTTCCAGCATTGATTTTGCCTTGCTAAGTTTGCATTCCAATACCTCCTGCCCCAGCACGAGAGCTTCCCCAATATTTCTGTGAGCATACACTCCACCAACGAGACCTATTGTGTACTCTATGGACTCCATCAATTCCTGGGCGAGTTCAACCGGGACGGAAGAATTGTTGCCCATATGCCGGTGCTTGTGGTAGCTTTGTACCTGCTTTCCCATGAGCAGGTACATTTGGTTCATAACACGCTGCTGTTCTTCCGGGGAAAGCGGGTTGATGGGAATCTGGCTCACCAAAACGCCTCCTCATCTGCATAGCGGTCATCGAAGTCGTTCCGAGCCCAGCGACATAGTTCTTCCAGAGAGATGGTGGACAACACTTCAGTAGAGCCATGGGCTTGTCCGTTGAACACCTTCTCCATGAACTCAATCAGGTCATCATCGGAGAAACGATCCTCAGACTCGTTTTTGAAGTAATAAAAGGCATCCTGGAGATCTCCAAGAGTAGCGGCATAGTTATATGGATCTACATAGGGAGACTTGCAGAATGCACGAATCAGCTTTGGAAGGATTCCTCCACCAAACTCTACACGACTGGTGCTACGAAGCGCCTGTCCTCGCAGCTCTACCAATTCCGTAATGTCAGCTTCTGTCAGAGTAAGACCGTAGATCTGATTCAGCTCATTGCAGCATCGGATCTCGTCCTTGGCTCTCGATATCTGCATCTGTCGGACTTGAAGCTCATTCATTATGCATTCCCCCTTGTGCGTATATTGTACCGCAAAGAAAAGTAACTACAAGTCTTGAAAAATACCCAGTTTTCTGCTATAATAGAGCCACAAAGAAAGAAATGCATTGCCCGGAGGCTCCTCCGGGATTTATTTTTACTTTTTCAAAAATATCTATTGACTTTACACCAAACTATAATGATATAGTCGCGGTGGAAGGAGGTTACAGATATGATGACCATCAAAGAATTCGCTACTCTATGTGGCTGCAACACGCAGACCTTGCGGTACTATGACAAAATTGACCTGCTGAAACCGGTTAAGGTGGATCAATGGTCGGGTTACCGCTATTACACAAAAGCTCAGGCCATAGCTTTTGTGAAAATCAAGAACCTTCAGGCAGCTGACTTCACCATCGATGAGATAAAGGCATTGCTTACCATGCCGGATCAGCAGGTGTTCGAAGCTTTTGACCAGAAGATTGCGGAGCAGGCGCAGAAACTGGAGCGGATCAAAGAAATCCAACAATCATATCTGACCGAAAAAACCAATATGGAAAAACTAGTACAAAGCGCATCCGATTACTTGTTCCATGCTGTATCGGATTTTGAAATGCTTCGTGAGTTTGGAATGTCCCCTGCAGACGGAGAGGCCGTTGTTACCAAGCTGAAAGAGTTCTATGAAAGAACGACGCTGCGCCATCTGCCTGCATCTCCCGATGTACAAATGATTTTGAATGACTCCGTGATTCAGGGCACGCAGCAGATGATCGACGCATTCGAAGCACTGAAGGAAAAGGGATATGAGGATACCGTTTTGCTTGGCGATCAAGACGTCGGAAAGACAGAGTCTCTTACGCCAGAAAACAGTGAAACGGTATGGGAATGCCATGGCTGGAGCTATGTCCACGAGTTCCTGGACGGTATTCCTGAAATGCAGAAGGGATATGAGCACTGTTTCTATTTCCTGTTGACAGAGGATAAGCATCCTGACCGCATGGAGTTTCCTATGTTCATGATCGCCGCAATGCTTCCACGACTGGACACAGATGATATCCGTATTGGGTGCAGCGTCAACCGCAGCACCGACGGCAAGAACCATTTTGTTTTGCTTCGCAAAAAGTAATCGAGCCCATAACGAAGCCCCGGAGTTACCTCCGGGGCTGATGCATTTGTACTGTCAGATAGAAGACTGATCCAAGGGGTACTCCTGGAAATATCCATTCACCAATCGCAGCACGTCGGCTGTATCTCCATTCAGAATGATTCTCGGAACGTCCGTTACTCCGTCAAATGAAAACTGCACCTTGTTAAAACCTTCGTTGCTGATACGATAGCAAAAATACTCCGCAATCTCTTCCTTTCCCCTTCCGGGAATATCTACAATCATGCAGGTTTCACAAAGATCTTTCTTGTTCTCCAGGAGGAAATCGTATACAGCAGAGTGGTGCTTGGCTAGAATGCTGGGGCGTACAGCGGGGTGTGCGATGAAAGATTCCACTTCTTCCGGGGTGAAATGCCAGAGTCCATTGATTTTTTCACCATGAAGTATCCCATTAGAAATGTAGTTACGAATTGTTCGGTCCGTTAGTCCGGTGATCAAGACAAGATGATTGATCAGATAATAGTTACCTGTAGCTTCCATGTGGTTCTCCCTTCAAAGATTATTCCAGCAGGCCTTGCTTTACCTATATTATAGAGCCATTTGCTGAGAGACGCAATTTGAAATAGCACCACTTTTTCATACTTGCTACTTAAGTGTCCATTCTACCGCAATCATAATGTGGCTTTCATGAACAAGTAAGAATGCCCCAGAGTCAATTTCTGAGGCATTCTTTTGCGATAAGATTATTTCTTCACGATAGGAAGCCAAAGTTCCAGATAGCGAGAGGAATTTAGCTTTTCATCGCCTTCCTTGTAGAACCAATGCAGGATCTCAACCTCTGGCCCCGTTGCCAGTTCATAGCCAGAACTGGAAAGATGATTGGTTACTGCTTCACGGTAAAGATCGTCGGCGTAGTTGGCAGGATACTGGCATCGTTCTCCTTCACAAACCAGATATGTGCCGCCGGGAATGGTGATCTTCTCAAACCAGCCTGCTACTTCTTCACCAAACATTTGAAGAATATCGTCCCGATCTTCTTCCCCTACATAGGCAGCCACATAAAAGTCGTAGCCATCATCGCTGATATTGTCAATGACATTGTATGTGGTATCTGCATCGTGGGCCATATACTGCAGCGCTGCGTGCTTCAGTCGGGTATCACAAATGAAATTGTGATCCTGGAGTTTCCTATCCTTGGGACTGCCGGTAAAGCGAGCCTTGTAACCAAATAACACTATAGGCTTTTTCTGCTCAATTCTGTAATTCATAATACTACCACCTTCCAAGGTTACTTTGATGGACAGGCGGGAAAAGGATTTAAGCATCACACCGTTGCCGCGCGCCTGCGACGGTGTGATGCCATGGAACTTCTGGAATGCTTTTGTAAAGCTTTCCGGGTTCTCATAACCATACTTATATGCCACATCGATCACTTTTTCACGAGTATTTGCCAGTTCTGTGCCTGCCAGAGTCAGTCTGCGGTTGCGGATGTATTCACCCAGAGTGTAGCCGCAGAGGATACTAAATACTCGTTGGAAATGGAATGAAGAAGAAAAGCTTTTCTTTGCAATCTGCTCGTAATCCAGTTCCTCGGTTATGTGCGTTTCGATGTAGTCGATGGCATTTTGAATACCGGTGATCCAGTCCATGTTGATCCCTCCTGTCGAGTATCAGTATAACAGAGGTGGAAGCAAAAATCCTGATTTTGAATGCTATCGTAATCGGGGTTACAAAGTGATTGTAAACGTTGTCCCTAACCTAAAATCAAAACCAAGAGCTTGGTACATCCCCACATCGCAGGGAGCGCAGGTGACGGTTAGACTGGCAAGACCGTTTTCTTTGCACCAGTCCTGTGCTGCCTGTGCCAACTTCCGGGCCACGCCCTTCTTGCGAAACACCGGTTCAATGTAGAAATCATCGAATACACCGGTATCGGTACAGGCAAAGGTGGAGAAGCATTTTGCCACACTACACATTCCCACAGCACGGTATCCCCGTTTCGCTACAAAGAATGTGATCTTGCCGTCCCGGACTGCCTGGGCAAGCTGCTCCTGCTTTTCCTCAGTTGCAGGTTCCTCACCGATCTCCTTCAGGAATCCGTTTTCCAGCTTCTTGAGCTGCCAGTCCTCTGGATCTGAGAGGACTTCGATTGTAATCGGAGCATTCTCTGCCGGAGGAAGGATCATCAGCGGTTCGCCCCATTCGTCGGCTCCGTTCTCGATAAAACCAACAGTTTTCCAGAAGTGTCGCCGCCGCTCGTTGCTGCCATGGTTAAGCTCTGCGTACAGTGCGCCATTTTCCTTTGCCCAGTCCAGAAGTACCCTGGCACATTCCTTGCCTGTGCCTTTACCACGGAACTCCGGGTAGACGCAGTATTCCATGATGAAGCACTTGCCGTCCTCAGAAGTGAAGATCACCGGCATAGCAAAGCCGATGTCCTGCCCTTCCCGGTGGAAGAACAGATAGTAGCACCGATCCTGCGGCCTGCTATGAATCTTCATCATGTGATCGTAATACTCCGAACCAAGGAAGTATTCCAGATCCTCGCTGTCGGGATTGGGGAAGATGTCCCGCTTGTAATAGATGTGAAGCTGCTCCCAAAAGGCAGCAACATCGGTTTCTGTGACTGCTTCACGGATGGTAATTTGGTTTTCCATTTACATTCCTCCAATAATGATTCGGAGGGTTAGGAAGCGTGAACCCTCCATACACGATTCATCTTCATAAAAAACCACACCTTTCTTTTTTGATTTGTATTCAGACACCGATTACGGTGTTGATACCATTAGGGCTTTTCTATACTTGAGGCTTATGTCGGGCTGTTCTTATTCTGTTTCCTCTTGTTATCCATGTAGAGTTGAAGATTCCGACATGCGAGGAAGAAATGAACTATAGCTAATGCAGCAAGCGCAACACTTCCGTTTATGGCACTTGCGATTATGTAGCAAAAGAAAGCGGTGAACCAGCAGATGATTGAGAACAAACTATGCTTTCCATATTCTTTTTCTCTTTCTGCGGCCTTGAAGGTTACTTCCTTTACGATTGGAATATCCGAATCACTTACATAGTCATCGTGCAATAAGTAATCTACAGATACCCCGAATAGATCGCTTAGCTGTAAAAGGTTGGTGGCATCGGGCATGGTAGAGCCTAATTCCCAACGAGAAATTGCCTGCCGGGATACTCCAAGCTTATCTGCCAAGTCCTCTTGCGACAGGCCATTCTTCTTTCTATGGATTGTCAGTTTTTCGTTGAACTTCATATTCAAACCCTCCTTTATGTGGTAGCTCAATTATCTCAGTAGCTACTTAAAGATACCACCACATAAGCATAGCAATCCCGCAACTTAATGTAACATTGCTGAAATATCCGATTGACAACGATAGCCAACCTCATAATGGCCTATAATCACGGAACATAGGAACTTATCCTGGCACCGTCCAATGCGCCGTCAGGTTGTTCTGACCCAGCACTTTTGCGAAGCCCATGGACTCATACAGACGGATGGCCGGGTCATTATCTGCATCCACAAGGAGCATCATTCCGTTGGGCTGGTTCATTTCCAGAGCTTTCGCCAACAGCTTTCTACCGTATCCCTTGCGGCGGTATTCCTCCAGAACAAACAAATCAAAAGGTTCATTCTCGTTGTACGTATAGGTCACATCCATATAGCCAACGACTTTGCCATTGTAGATCGCCAGGAATGTGCGGAAGTGATCCTGGGCCTGAGCGACCTTTTCGCCAGTCCAGTACATATCCTTGTTATGAATAGCACAATAATGCTCGGTGTACTGCTCGGAAAGCAGCTCCACGCCTGTTGTGTCAATGCCTAGCACTGGGGTTCCCAGCACCATCTTCTGTTGCTCCGGTTCATACTCTGCGTTACGAAGATCCAGTAGTTCCTTCAAAAGATAATTTCCGGGGTTGAACACAAAATCGGCACTGTAACCGGGATAGCACTTTTCCAAATAATGAAGCACTTCCAGATAGGCTTCCTTGTCACGGGACAAGCCGACCAACATTTCGATGTACTGCTCGTCCCGAAGAACGAGGAATACAAACAGACCAATCATCTGATCGTCATTGTAGACACCTAGAACGCAATGCTTGTGCGGTTTCTCTATGGACTTAATCAGATTACATTCCACCTGTTCTTCGTCACACAGCATGGGATCTGAAAAGTTAGGATCTTTCTGAAAGCTGGAAGCAAAGTCCCGGCACTCATCATAGGATTTGATTATTCGAATCATTTTCTTTCTCCAATTCAGAGTGTCAATTTATATTTGGCACCCTTGTCTGTCTTTTCATAGGCTTGGAAACCTACGCTTTCAAAGCACCGTCTGGAGCGTTCATTCCAGTCGTATATTTCACCGATTTCAAGATACCTATAGCCAAGTTCTTTACCGCGTTCGGCCAAGACAGCAATTACCTTGCGACCGATCCCTTTACCCCGGTAGGCAGGATCACCAATCACAATGGGCATGTCCTCCTGCCAGAAGGTCACATCTCCGATAGGCTTATATGTACCGTTCTCCAAAACTTCAATGAAGTATAGCTCGCCAGCATTATTTAGATAGCGATACATTCCCCCCAGCCGTTCAATGGTGTATGGATCTCTTTTTCCA
>JAZURG010000012.1:0-3830 GCA_045606145.1 Faecousia sp. | reverse complement strand
GCATGCTCGTGGTATTCCTGTAATTCGAGTTCTGTCATTTCATTACCTTCTTTCTGCTGTTATTTCAGCGGGATATAACTTATTACGGATGAAAAAAGCCATTTTTAACGCTTTTCCCCTTATTATAACAAAACATCCCATAAAAAATATGAATGCAACATGAAATGACATCCAAATAATGGAAGCCAAAAGAAAAGGCCCCCTGCGTATCGCAGAAGGCCTTAAGGTCACATATTGAATAGATTCAGGTCGTCAAGCATATCCATGATGTCCTGACTGACTTCTTCCGCCTGCTCGTGGGGAATGCTTTCACCGCGTGGCGGCAGCTCGATACCGCGCAGCTTCTCCTCGATAAGTCTGCTGATATGAGCCTCCAGGGCACCTAAGGACATTGTATTAACCGTTACATGGCTCTGATCGCCATCCGTCAATTCCGGGTGATTATCCATGTACTCCAGTAATGCTGCTACGATTACAGCACTTTTCTTTCGGCCTAACTTCTCCAGCAACTCCCCTGCCTGGATCTCCGATTCGGTATGGGCACGAAACTGGATACAGTACCGATACATACCATCTTGCTTCATAATCCGGTCCTCCGGAGTTATCTACCGGACAGGTTCATCTGCATGTTGGCCATGGAGTAATAACCGACTGCGTTTGCTTTGGGATTCTCGATGAAGGTGGCGGATGCTACCATCGGAGAATTCTCCAGGTACTCCCGGTACAGAATGCTACCGCCGCCGATAAACACAGCAGGGTTGGACCGGAGATCCACCTGCAGTTCTCTGAGCTTGTCCAGAATATCCTTGGCATGATGCTGTCCAGCTTCCAGGATGGTCTTCTTTACTTCTTCGGGAAGAATGGTTTCCTTGCCGCTGAGGACAGCGCTGATATGCTCATCCTCGATCCGCATATCGTGCAGTGCGCCCACCCGGCGGATGATGTCATTGTTCATGGTGATCACACCCATTTCCAGGCTTCGACAGAACTGCAGATCCGGCTTACCGTTTCTGAGGAGCAAGACATCGGTGGTATAACCGCCGATATCCACCAGGAATACCCGTAGGTGCTGGTTCAGCTGGCTCTTGATTCCCGAGATGGCAGCAAATGCCTGGGGATATACAAAGACGTTACCGAACAGGATGGTGAAGGGCTTGTCGTTGTAAATGAAGTGGATGGACTCGGAACGCTTGAAATACTGAGTGAACTTGTCCTTCAGGATGCTGTAGTGCTCCGGAGGCAGCCCTACTGCCAGATGTACACGCTCAACGGCACCGGTCTTCCCTGCCAAAACCATTTCCCGGGCAATGGCAAAAAGACTCAGAATGAAGTAGCTCTCATCTCTGGTCTTGTCTCTGCGGTAGCTAAGCCGCTTACCGGACAGCGTCCAGTAGGAGCCGCCATACTCCAGGACCTCATCTGCCATGGGCGGGCGAACAGAATGCTCTGCAAGGCCTGCCATGAAGCTGTGGTGGGGTGTCTTGATATCATAGTTTCCATGATCGATTGCGATTAACATGAGATTTCCTCCTTGTTGATTGTTCGTATGATTACACCGCGCAGATCGTGTTTTTGCAACGGTAAAACATATTATTTTTCATAAAACATATTAGTGCAGGATATAAAAAGCTCCACCAAGAACGAAGCTTGGTGGAGCCATAAAGGTACTGTTAATGCTATTATTTCTGTTTTGTTGTTCTCATCTCCTTATTTCTGATTAGCAGTCCTATACCAAGACCTGCAAAAGAAACCAATAAACCAATGGGTAGTTTCATAAATGACGGCCAGAAAACACTGCTTCTGCTAATTGTATTCTGAGACACTGCACTAGTAGCAATACTGCTTAATGTATAGATGATACTGATACCTAAGGGATAAGTACACATATACCTGCCAAAGTAGTTATTTTTGCCGACCATTATGGATGTAATAAGGAATGTTACAGGCAGTACCATCCAAATCACAATCAGACTGTACCCACTGGCATCTGCACCAGCGTATACCAAACCCACGCAAAGAAGGGAAACTGCCCAAATCGCCAATGTAGTCAGAATCAAGAGCAGCTTTCCGTTTCGCTCCTTGCTTTTTACGGTGTTGGTACTTTCTTCGAGATATTCTCTGTATGATTGTTTCATTGACGTTTCCTCCTTTAGGAGGTAATCAAGACTTACAGAATATAGGTCACTCATAGTAATGACGCTTATGATGTCTGGATATGTCTTTCCGTTTTCCCAGTTTGAAAGAGTCTGTCTACTGACATCAAGTGCCTCCGCAGCTTGCTCTTGAGTGAGGCCAGAATTCTTACGGGCCGCTTTAATTAAAGTACCTATTTCCATAAAGTAATGCCACCTCTTGAAATTGAGTTTTTGTTCATGAACAACCACATCATAGACGATAATAAGCCGATTGTCCACCAAACGGCTTTTACATTCATAATTTCATGTATCAAATTACTTTTACAAAGGCGGAATCCTAGAATAGGTGTTCAAAATTGTGCTAAAAAAAGAGGCGAACCGATGGCTCGCCTCTCCCCTATCAACTATCCTGATGATAACAGTATTCCCATACATAATCATCAAGTCCTTTATGATCCGGATTCCACAGATAGGTGCCGTAGGGTAAACCTAGCGTAGCCAGGATACCGGATAGATCCCGGTAACCATTGGTGACATGGGGGTTCGTAAGGTAGTCCATGTCAAAGGCAGTCATAATCTGCTTCGTTCCGTTTTCTTTGAGATACTTAAGTGTAGCCTTTAGATGATTGAGTGAGTTGACGCCAGGCACAGCGAGAACCGTTTGTCCGGTCAGAGAGTAGATTACATCTGCCTTCATGGGGCCTTCCGTGATGATCACCGTCTCCTGTGGCGGTCCTACCAGATGGGTCCAACATTCCGCTTTTGATCCGTCCTGCCTTCCGGCACTGGAAACCCAGCGGAATTTACGCTTGGATACATCATCCCGGCGCAGCTGAAGCCCCTGGATCTTACCTTCGTGGTTCCGAACAGGTATCAGAATGCCCCGAAAGTTCCGTATAAATGTCCATTGTCCCTCATCGTTATGATAGAAACCTGGGACCCCGGATAGATAGAAGCCTTCTGATAATAGCTGCTTTGCCAGTATGGTAGTGCCTACCATAGGGGTTGTCCGGTATCCCAGACACTGAATCATCTCGTCTGTAAGACCACGTTTCAGTAGGTTCTGCCTGTGATCGGATGCCAAAGATAACCTGCTCAGAAGGGCCGTGTAGGTCTCGTGGCGGGTATCCAGATCCGTGATCGGGCAGTCAATAGACTGCGGCTGCAGTAATTTCTGCCTGGGAACTGTGGATGCCGCCCTGTTGCCGTCCCGCAAATCCAGTCTGGCAAGAAGTACTTCTCTGGCATTTTTACGGTTGACTCCGGAATAAAAGGCATACAGATCAAATACGCCTCCGGAGAAACCACATCTGGGACACCGGAATACATCCAGTTCCAGATTGATATTGAGATGCTTCCCTTTCGGCTTATCGTCACAACAGGGGCACGGTATATCATATTTGATGGCGCCTTGTTTAGGCTCCGGAATACCAATCAGTGGGATTATATCCGTCATGCGGATCCGTACCATATTGCCTCCTTTCAGGGGGATGCGTGAATGCACCCCCCGAATTTAGATATGGATCAGGCACTCTGATGGTTCAATGCATACTCGCAGATGTATTTCGCAGCTGCAGATACATCAGGATTCCGGTCATAACGGTTTGCAAGCCACTCAATTGCAGAAGGATCCATCTGCATAACCTGTCCCAGTGTCCGGCCTGCGTGCTTCTTCGTGGGCCAAAGCACGGAAGA
>JAZURG010000011.1:0-5941 GCA_045606145.1 Faecousia sp. | reverse complement strand
GTAACGGTGCAAGCAATGCTTGTGTACCCACAAACCATCGAATTCTCCCGAAACTGCCACCGGCAGATCGGGCTCTTCTTGCTTGTTGAGGCGCTTGCCCCAAGCCCCAGCGAACACGAAAGTGTTCTGGGTAACGCATACAGCGGCTACGCGATTTTACAAATCGCTGGTTTACATAATACTATCTGGGTTTATCGCGTTGTTCCTCTCTCTCAGGTTGTGTATCCATATTCAGAAGACGATCAACATTTGCTTTCACTGTCAATAGTTCCTTCATTTCAGATCGGAGCTTTCGATACTCCGGATACATCTCTTTCTTCCGTGATAGTAACTCCGCGTACTCTGCTTGCAAGCTTTTCAAAGCAGGCAGCTTTTCAAAACGCATCTCATCAAAATACTTTTTTGCAGACTGATGAAGCAGAATATCATGCTCATGTTCCTGCTTGAACTTTTTTGAATACCCTGCTTTTCGATAAGCCACATAAGTGCTTCGGGTCTTAGAATAATTAATGATATGCTGTTGCAAGATTTTGATTTCTGCCATTCGGATCTCTGCGGATTTGATCTCTGCTGATAGCTCATGGTATCGATCTGTGACCGTGAGTGTTCGCTTTTCCAAATCCACATATTCCAAGAGTTTGCTCTCCTGAAGATAGATCAACGTTTGAGCAGCCTGCTTCAAATTGAAACTTTTCGCCCAGCGAACATATCCTGCGCCCTTACCTTCCTGAAGCTTTGCCTGGATATCAACCAACAGACTAGCAGGCGCCTTCTCCTCCAACGGACGTGTTCCTTCTATTCTCTTTCGAGGCCGGTGAGGCTGTTTGCCTGCAATGACTTCTTTTAACGCAGCTGGTAAATATCCCTCTCCAAGTGAGTCCATCCGGATAAAACGCTTCTGATCCCGAGCATGAAGTGAAGGAACCTTTCCGCGTTTGATTTGATAACCTGCCTCCTCCAATAAGAGCAACAGTTTTTCAAAGCTCTCCGGATTTTGAGCTAATGCTTGATCGATGTCTGCACAAATCAATTCACGATGGCACGGCTTTCTTTTATCGCCAAGCCATTTGTTATATGCGAGACCGTGTCTTCGGGGATTCTCTACAATGGAGTATCCGTTCTCAATGCAGATGGTATCACTCAGTCGCCGGATAGCTTTTGTGCTTCCCCAAAAATTTCGAAATTTACGATCGGCCTCTAGATTGGTGGAGTTCCAGATAATATGATTATGAATATGCGCCTTGTCGATGTGAGTACAGACAATATACGCATGATCACCTTTTGTAAAGCGGGAAGCTAGCTCTCTTCCAAGCCGATTCGCTTCCTCGGGCGTTATTTCTCCCGGCAAAAAAGATTGCCGCAGATGATAGGCAATCACATCATCTGCGCCACGTACTCTGCCAGTCTTCCTAATGTACTCCTGCTTCGTGTAAAGGAATTCTGCATCTGCAATTCTGCTGTTGCACTCCCAGCTGGTGATCAATCTGCCCTCATCCGTTTTGTCCGGATTCTCAACATAATCAATTACGCAGCTAATGGAATTACCCACGGTTTTCTTCCTTCCAGCGTGCAGGGGCATCAGACATGTTGTTGCCATTTCTCCTCCTACATATAGAAATAGCAGCCCGATTACTCAGGCTGCTATTTCTTCATTTTGATTGATTATATTCCCTTGATAGCAAGAGAAATACTCTGCAGTCCACTCAAGATCCACGTTGCGATCATCGGAAGTCCAATCGGGCTCACCAGGAAAGCAAAACCCAAAAGAATCAGACCGTTACTGACCGAACAGGTAAGCATTACCGTGACTGCCAGAATGCTCAGAATTGTACCTGCCAAAGCAAATACGAACGCTGAACAGGAAAGCAGTCCCACGCAGATCCAAGTGAACAAATCGATTACCAGTGCAAAGGGAAACATCAAAATTCTAAATACAGTTCTCATAGAAACCCCTCCTTACCCATATCATACAAGAGCCAGAAAAACACATCAATGATATGACGTTACTTTAATTTGGCTAGTGTACGAATAATTTTTTCTGCGGCATTCCAGAGGTTTTTCTGGTGCTGACATATTTCGTCGAAATCTGTCGAATAGAAATTACCGTCAGCGTTTACGCGCTTGGCGATCTGATTCAGATTATTACTGTAGGAGCTGAGAAGTCGTGTCATCTCTTTTAATTCCGGAAGATCCAACTTAACAACATATCCGTCAATGGCCATTTTGCGAATAAATGCAGACATATTGTCTGTTCCGTAGGCATCCATCTTGTCGCGAATCATCGAGAGCTCCGATTCCGACAAGCGGATCTTAATAGTGACTTCTCGTTTCTCCATTTTATCGTTCCTGATCTTTCTGAGAAATTCGCCGAAAATTTCGGCGAATTCTTTGTGGCTTCACTTTTAACTTCTCTCGAACCGACTCATGCTTTCGTTCCTTCGCTAACGGGAACTCCTGATGTAAAGATTCGATGAGTGCGTTAATTACTTGCGGATGGTTTTTCACTGCATACGCATTGCGGTTATTACACCCTTCGCTATCCAGATCAGAGAAGATGGGAACGCTCCGCGCCCAAGCCTTATGCTCTGCAGCAATTCTCTGATCATCCTGCATAGCTAAAACGGTATTAGCAAGAACAAAGCGCAAACGAGGAACACCAAATTGCTCTGCTACTTGATGAAGTGCTTCCGGATCCAATGTGTTAAAACTGAAGTAACGATGAATCACGTCGTCAATCGCTTCTTTGCACTGAATGTTCAAATGGGTAGATTGCTGATACAACTCCCATTCCCCAAACTTCTCTGCATACATCTCTGAATGTGGATATACAGCAGTAGCTACATTGACGGCGTTCCTCTCAACGAGACCTTCCGCATAACACTGGATTGTTTCTTCAATCCGCTTCCTTGCAGAATCCCAGTCTCTGTTATGAATGCGATAAATTTCCTCTAACGGAGCCTCCGAAGCCAATAAAACACGGGCGTGCTTTTCTGTCAAACTGAAATCCTCTAACGTAGATAGGATGTCCGTCTTGATAACAAACTCATATGCATGACGCATGACTTCTTCCGGAGACTGCAGATTTAGCCATGCAACAAATTCTGTCATCTCGCGATCCATTTTTGTGAACAGATCGAAGTTCAGTTCCTCCGGAGTCATCAGCGAACCTCCTCTTTGGTCTTCTTTGACTTCTCAGCTTTTGGTGTAGTGGCAGCGTGAGCTTTCAGCAAATCCCTTATGGAAGCTCGTTGGCTTCTGTCGAGTTCCTGATCATGTCGTACCATAGTGGCAAACATGTCAGTCAAGCCGGGATGCGATTTATCCACGACAAATTTCCAACGGTGATCACGAATCCCCTCATCACCTCCAGCAATCTGGGCCGCTCTCGCCCAGGACTTGTTGTCTTGAGAAAAGCGACCATCCCAATCTTTGAGCTGAATCGTATTTGCCAAAACATAAAGGGTTCTGTCAAAGCCAAACTCGTGGACTACTTGCTGGGATGCCAGAGCGTCCATGCAGTTGTTAGCGTAGTGCTGGGAGATTGCCTTTTCAATCGCGCCCTTACAAGCTACGTTTGCATGGAAGGAATCACGATACAGCTTCTCTTCCCCATGGGCAACTGCATAGTCAAAGGTATGCCGATATACCGGAAACTCGCGGGTCTCTTTATGAAGCTTAGCCATATCATTCGAAAAGTCTTCCAGAGAATCGTAGATGTGCTCCATGTAGTCCGTGTCTTTGGTCAAATACGTTTTATACACTTGGGCTAGAGGAGTCTCTGTCGCAAGGAGTGCGTAAGCCTGACGCATTGACAGTTCCGTATTCTCCATGGCACAAAGAATATCTTCCC
Organism: Faecousia sp.; assembly: GCA_045606145.1. GTDB lineage: Bacteria > Bacillota > Clostridia > Oscillospirales > Oscillospiraceae > Faecousia. Next base: position 2,091 of record JAZURG010000011.1, on the reverse strand, counting down.
GGACAGCGAACACATAGGCTTGATCTAAAATGTCTTCCGGCTTCATTTGGAGAAGCTCTCGCCGAAAAGTTTGCTGCTCTGCATACATCTTGTCGTAGACAGCCTTACTCAACTGTTCCGTGGTCATCAGCGGATTTCCTCCTTGTGCTTTTTAGCAGGTGCATCTTTCTTCGGAGCGCTGGGCTGGTTCTTTAATTTGTCCATCACAGACTCTTTCGGCTTCGGTACATCCTGAATGATTCTGATGATCTGATTGCCCATCTGCAGGAAGGCTTCCGGGTGATGGAACCGCTCGCTGAACTTTTTGATTTGCTCATCGTTCAGGGAGCCGAAGTTATCTTCTGTCAGCCCTGTCACTAGGAAGGTACCAGCGACAATGTCATAGATTTCTCCACTCTCATCGTCAATGAGCGCACGATTTAACGGCAGCCCATTCAGCTTCCCTTCTTCATTGCAGACGATTGCAACCGGATCTTCAAAGGGATATACCGCCTCAATCCAACCATCCACCTCGCTCTGGAGGGATTTGAGCCCCGGATCAATTTCCTTTACATAAGGAACTTTGCCGGGTTCTACGACCAAGACAGTGATTGGCCCTTCCTGTTCAACTTCCTGCTGAGGTTCCAGAAACGAATCCAGCATCTCTCGATCATAAGCATAGATATATGCGTTGTACTCACCCTTGTTGGGATTCAGACGAAGCATATATGCATGCTCGTCAGTGTCGATGCGGAAGCCAAAATTTTTGCCATCGTCAGTGATTTCGCTTCCGGGAATGGCATGACAGAACTTGGACATGCTGCTGCGATTTGTTAGGATCCCGCCAAGCTCCTCATTGAAACGGAGCTCGTTGATAAGCTCATCAAATTCAGATTTGAAAGCTTCATCCTTCAAAGAGGGGGAATGGGTATCCCAGGAAGAGAAGAATCCAGTTCCCGAAGAATCCATATCTACTCGCAGATGTCCGATACAGCCACTACTGTGAAGGGTCTGTTGGTCCTGCGTATACGCGAAGGCTCTTTCTTCTTGTTTCATCAAACGAATTGAAAAATCCACTATCGTACCTCCATTTCTTTTTTGATTGGTTTGGGTTTCAAAAAAGCAGAGGGCACCTGGGCACCCTCTGCTACGATAGAATTAACTCTTGTTTGCTCTGTGATTGTCTTACCAATCACATCAAGCACTTGATCGCCCACTGCTCGGATTGCTTCCGCTAATGTTGCCATAGCATCGGGCGTATAGAAGCTCGGGACACAACCAAACTCCTGAAGTTCGTATAATGTCTGAGGATGATATCCACATCGCTCCAGAATCATATAGCAGGTGCTGTAAAACGCAGCATCTATAAACTGAAGCTTCGCGGCATATTCGTCCCACCCCTTCCAGCATTCCATAATCCCAGCAAGAATTTCATTCTCATGATCATCCCAGTAGCGATCAACCTGAAGACTGATCGCGTACTCAATCTGCGCAGGAAAACTGAATGCTTCGCTGACGTGAAATTCCCTTTGGATCGCCTGCATAATTTCAGGCTCTAGCTTTCTGGAATATCTCCATGGACTCACAGTTCCTACAGTATCAACAAGGTCAAACAGATAGCGGACCTTCTCTGGATTCTCCTTATCCCGGATGGTAATGCCGATAGCTCCACGCTTTACTCGGCGACCAGCACTGATCCAGTCCTGATAGCTTTTGCAATCGCGAGCTTCCGGTCGTTGGTAGTGGATCATCAAAAGTTCCTGCACGGAGCATTTGCTGTTTCGTGCCATAGTCTCCAAAAAGGACATCCAGCATGGAGCTGTTGTTACAGTATTCGCAACTATGATGTCTCCAAAACGCTTGTAAAAGTCAGCATTATACTTCATCAGGATCAAAGTCAGGAACCAGGTCCAGTGCTTCATATTCATCATCAGACATCTCCTGCAGTTTGCTGATTGCGCTGGCGGTCAAGTTATTCAGGTCTCGCTCCTCTTTAGAAAGATACTGCTGCATGTCAATCAGTGCTTCCAGCAACCCTTTCCGGGTGCCAGTGTTGTAGATCGCCATCAGCTGTCTTTCTTCATAGGTTACCATTTTCACTTTCATTTTGAT
>JAZURG010000010.1:0-4341 GCA_045606145.1 Faecousia sp. | reverse complement strand
AAGTGCGCGCGGGAGGGGTACATAGGGGAGGGACGGCTTTGAATGCGGGAGCAATGAACTCAGTTCCTCCCTTATGCCGACTTCTTTGGTTACTTTCTTGTTCGGCGACAAGAAAGTAACACCACTTCATATACGCTGTGCGGTTGAGATTCTAAAATCTATACTTTTTTGACAAGCTGCAAAGAGGGCAGCCGAAACCGGCTGCGCTCTTTTCTCATGCACTTATTATCAGAACCTTTTCAGTTATTCTTCAGGCCGGCAGCGAATTTCCGGGTGATCTCCGCGCAGCGGTGAGCGGCGATCCGCTCAAAGGTGGGATAGTCCATCTCGGCGCTGTCGTCCGCCTTATCGGAAATGGCACGGATGATCACGAAAGGAATGCCGTTGCGGTAAGCTGCTTGGGCAATGGCTGTGCCTTCCATCTCTGTACACAGCGCCCCGGTAACCTCAATAATTCTCTCTTTCAATGCCTTTTCCGCCACGAACTGGTCACCGCTGGCCACTCTGCCCTTGCGGGTATGACCCGGATTGACACTTTCCGCGGCAGTGAAAGCCAGCTCGATCAATTTTGCATCCGCCTCATAGGCAACCGGCATACCGGGCACTTTTCCCACAGGATACCCAAAGGCATGGCAATCAAAATCGTGATACATAGCATCGCTGCTGATAACCAGATCTCCGATATCCAGCTCGGCACACAGAGAACCTGCGATGCCCGTATTGACCACATGGGTCACGCCGTAGCAATCGCACAGTACCTGCACGCACAGCGCCGCGTTGACCTTACCGATGCCGCACTGAACGACCACCACATTCAGTCCGTCCAGCGTTCCTTCGTAATAGGTGCTGCCTGTACGGACAGCCTCTTTTCTGTTTTCCAGCAAACCCAGCAGGGTCTCTACTTCCTGTTCCATTGCGCCGATGATTCCAAGCTTCATATTCTTTCTCCTTACTCCGGGTAAACAAGCCGGTCTTGCGTGATATTCTCCAACAGTGCCGCGTAGCGCCTGCCCCAGTAATTGGCCATAGGCAGATTCATATCCAGATAATTGCCGCAATCCTTGGCACTGGCACCGGGAACCTCACCTTGGAAATCCCCCACAAAACGGAAGCAATCCGCCGCCAGCGCCACCACATCCCGGGAATCCAAATCCCCTGCCAGCAGCAGATAAAAGCCGGTACGGCACCCCATGGGTCCAAAATACAGGACCTTCTCTTTCCAGTTCGGTTCGTTTCGCAGATAGGTTGCCGCCAGATGCTCAATGGTATGCATTTCAGCGGTATTCATAACCGGTTCTTCGTTGGGGCTGGTCAGCCGCAGGTCAAAGGTGGTCACGGTTTCCGTGCCGACCTTGTCCTTTCGGGAAACATACAGGCCCGGCTGCAGCTTGATATGGTCAATGGTAAAGCTGGTGATCTTTTCCATAGCGTTTCCTCCAAAACAAATCTGCAGAAATTATACTCCATTCCCTATCATAATGCAAGAAAAAACCGATTCAACTGGCTGTTGAGAGACACTCAACGGGAGGTTGCGTCAGAAAAACCCAAAAATTAACGAATAATTGATAGCTTTTCGGTGTCATTTATGGCATGATATAGGCAAACAGAGCAAGGAGGCACCATTATGGACCAAACGTTAGGCAAGCGGATCGTTTTTCACCGGAAGCGGCTGGGACTGACCCAGGATCAGTTGGCGGAGAAGCTGGGTGTTACCGCCCAGGCCGTCAGCAAATGGGAGAACGATCAGTCCTGCCCGGATATTTCCATATTACCCAAGCTGGCCGGAATATTCGGCATTACCACCGACGTGCTGTTAGGCAGAGCATCCGGTAAGCAGGTACACCAAGCAGAGATCGTAGACATGGAAGAGGAAGAGCGGGGCGGCAACAACTTTGAATTTACCTGGAATGCCGGACGCAAGGGTTCCCTCGGCTTTGCCCTGCTGATCCTGGCTGTAGGTATTCAGTTAATTCTTGGCAAGGTCATGTCCCGGGATGTCACATTCTGGAATGTCCTGTGGCCGTCCGCACTGTTGATCTTCGGTATCTACGGCCTATCCTCCAAGTTTTCCTTTGTCAGCATGGGCTGCATTCTGTTCGGCGGTTATTTTATTCTGGACCGCTGGCAGTTACTCCCCTTCTCCCTGGGCGGCGAACTGGTATTTCCTATTATTCTGGTGGTTTTCGGTTTGAGCCTGCTGGTGGACGCTTTCAAGAGACCCCGCAAGCCCCATTTCAAGCTAACCCATAATGGCACACACAGCAGTAAGCACAAGGACGAATATCATGTGCAGGGAGAAAGCTTTGAGATGAACGCATGCTTTGGCGAAGCCGCAAAGTTTGTATCCCTCCCTCTGCTTCACCGTGGCGATATCAGCACCAGCTTTGGTGATTACGATATCGACCTTTCCGGTGTGGAAGCCGTTTCGGATTCCTGCACCGTAGAAGCGAACTGCAGCTTTGGCGATCTGACGATCCTGATTCCCAGACGGTTTGACGTAAAGCTGACTTCATCCACCGCCTTTGGCGATGTAGATATTGAAGGTCATCCCGACCAGAAAGCCACCGGCACCATTCATATTGAAGCCAATGTCAGCTTCGGCGAGATCTCTATCCGCTACATTTAATGAAGTTTTAAGAAACTTTTTTTGCAGGACAGCCTTTGCTGTCCTGCTTTTTGCTTGCTTTTTTTCAAGAAGACCTATATAATAGATGTACCAAAATGTAGAAAGGTAGGAACCGTTGTGGAAAATATGACTAATGTGAATAACGGCGCTCCCCGCCGGCCCAATCCCCGGCGCAAAAAGCGCAACCCGGTAAAGCACTTTATCAGAACCTATCTTCCCCTGATCGCAGTGGTTGTTTTGATTATTCTCTTTATTATCTTTGCAGTCGGCTCGGTCAAGCGTGCCGATGAAAAGAGGGAGCAGGAACGGCAGGAAAGCCTGGCTGTTGAATCCTCCATTGCGCAGCAGCAGATGGAATGGGAGCTGGAAGCCGCTGCTTTGATCGCGGAATCCGAAAAATACGCAGCCTCCTGTCAATATGATAAAGCCATTGAAGTGCTGAACACTTTCTCTGGAAACCTGTCCGACTTTTCCAATCTGCTGACCGCCCGGCAGGGTTATGAAGGCGCTGAAAGCAGCCTTGTCGCCTGGGAAGACCCCAGGCAGATCCCCTTCCTGTCCTTCAGCAAGCTGGTTGTAGACCCTGTCACCGCTTTTTCCGGCAGCGAAGGTAATGACAACCGCTACCTGTACATATCCTGCGCAGAATTTACCGCAATTCTGCAGCAATTGTTTGACAACGGCTATATGCTGGTGGATATGGATGATATCTTCACCACTACCAGAGCCGAAGACGGTTCTGTTCTGATCGTCAAGAACGATCTGCGTCTGCCTTCCGGCAAGAAGCCCATCGTGCTGATCCAGGCACAGCCTTCCGGATATGACAATCCCCTGATTGTTAACGAAGATGGCAGCATCAGCGCAAAGGTCGCACAGGAAAACGGTGAGAGCTATATCGGCTCTTACGACTTCGTTCCCCTGCTGGAAGACTTCATTGAGGCAAACCCCGGCTTCTCATTCCGTGGTGCCCGTGCCGTTCTGGCTATGACAGGCTATCAGGGCTTGTTCGGCTATCCTCTGGAAGACACCGCGAATATCACTGCCGTAGCCAATGCCCTCAAAGAAAAGGGATATACCTTTGCCAGCAACACCTTCGGCAATGTGTCTTACAAGAAGGTAGATCTGCTGGATATGCAGGATGACGCGGCCAGTTGGGAAGCCGCGGTCGCGCCCCTGCTGGGCGAAACCGAGATTCTGGCTTACGCAAGAAGCGGTGACATCAATGACGGCAAAGAAGCCTACGGCAGCAGCAAGAAGTATGAGAAGCTTTACGGTGCCGGATATAAGTACTATATGGGTACTTGCTACAACAGCAATCCCTGGATGAGTATTACCGATAACACCATCCGTATGGGCCGTATCATGGTCACCGGAGGCAATCTGAAAGACAGCGCCTCCCTGTATGCCAACCTCTTCGATGCTTCCAAGGTCTACGGCACTAAGTAAACCAACGTAACAAAGAACCAGTATAGCAAAGCGCGCCGGAATTTCCGGCGCGCTGTTTTTGTGCCTGTGCGCTAAATGATCGTTTATGCGGGCAGTGCCCGCAGCCAATTCGTGCATGGTGCGGTGCTTTTCGTCACTTCCCTGTGCCCGCTCGGTGTCGTTTTTGCGGCAATTTTCGATAGAATTCGTAGGGCGGGGCCTTGGTCCCGCCGCCAAAAGTGCAGTATTTCGGCGGGAGCAAGCCCCCGCCCTACAATATCCATCGTAAG
>JAZURG010000009.1:0-11063 GCA_045606145.1 Faecousia sp. | reverse complement strand
GCTTGCTGTTGTCTTCCTAAGACCGCTTGGCCTCCGACTTATGAACACCATATCGCTCTTTTCCACCACGGCGTAGCCATAGTTGGAAGCGTCAAAGCCGATACCGTCCTGTACGGTTTCTTCGGAAAAATGATTTGCGGGAATGGTTACAAGTCGGATCGTAGCCATGTCGTTCTTTTCAACCACAGCGTAGCCGTAGTTGGAAGCATCGAAACCGATGCCGCTTTTCATGGTATCTTCACAAAAGTTTTCCGCGGGAATGGTCACATGGCGGTACTGACCGTTGATATCGACCATTTTGAAGTCCACCATCCGGATTCCCTTTTCTTCGATGACCGCAAGGATGTCCTGCACTGTTTTTGCCATAAAACGCACCTCTTCCGTAAATATTGTCAATATTAGTATATACCAGAAATTGATTTTTTGTCAACAATCTGTACTGACTTGCGGGAAAAGAGGTGCGGCTGATTTCAACTTTTTTAAATTTACTATTCCTTTTTCTGCCAGATGGTTGTATAATATAGAAAAATAAAATGGGAGGTATGTGATATGAACACACCTGTTTTGATTTTGGACCCTTTGAAGAAGAAAGCTCTGGACGCGGGCTTTGCCGCTGCCTTTGGCGCAGAGCCGACCCGGTATTTTTCTGCCCCCGGCCGCACGGAGATCGGTGGTAACCATACAGACCATCAGCGGGGCCGTGTTCTGGCAGCGGCGGTGAATCTGGATACGGTGGCTGCTGTCCGGGAAAACGGGTCCGATGTGATCCGGATCCTTTCAAAGGGCTATCCCCGTTGTGAGATCAATGTAAAGGAACTGACCCCCAAGGCAGAGGAAATCAATTCCACACCCGCGCTGATCCGTGGCGTGGCGGCCCGCTTCGCGCAGCTTGGCTGTGAAATAAAGGGCTTTGACGCTTACTGTGAATCCACGGTTCTGCCCGGCAGCGGACTTTCCTCCTCTGCCGCCTACGAGGTGCTGATCGGCACCATCATCAACCATCTGTTTTTTGATGCCAGGGTTTCTCAAGCGGAGGTGGCCCAGATCGGCCAGTATGCCGAAAATGTGTTCTTCGGCAAACCCTGTGGTCTGATGGATCAAACCGCTTCCGCTGTAGGCAATCTGGTGACCATCGACTTTTTTGATAAAGAGAACCCGGTGATCAAGCCGGTGGCTTTTGATTTTTCGACCTGCGGTCATGCCCTGTGCATCATTGATTCCGGTGCCGACCATGCGGATCTGACCGACGAATACGCTGCTGTTCCCGGCGAAATCAAGGCCATCGCCGCCTGCTTTGGCAAGGAAGTGCTGACCCAGATCGAAGAGGCGGACTTCTTTGCTGCGATTCCGCGGCTGCGCCAGCAGTGCGGCGACCGTGCTGTGCTCCGTGCTGTCCACTTCTATCAGGAAAATGCCCGGGTGCCCAAGCAGGTGGCGGCTTTGGAACAGGGGGATTTTGATGCCTTCCTGAAGCTGATCAAGGAAAGCGGCTACTCCTCCTACATGTACTTACAAAATGTCATTCCCGCCGGCTATAAGGCCCATCAGGATGTAGCGTTGGCGCTGGCCATGTGTGAGCATTTTCTGCAGGGCAAGGGCGCTTACCGTGTCCATGGCGGGGGCTTTGCCGGTACGGTTCAGGCCTTTGTTCCCTTTGTGATCCTGGACAGCTTCCGTACAGGCATCGACGGCATACTGGGCGAGGGCGCGTGCCATGTGCTGTCTGTGCGTCCCCAGGGCGGTGTCGAGATGGAGGTTCAGTGATGAGCATTGAAACATACATCGACTCCTTGGTATCCTATGCCATGAATACCGGCCTTGCCGAGCCGGTTGACCATCAGGTGCTGATCAACAGATTGCTGGATCTGCTGCATATGGATGACTATACGCCTTCTGAAGAACCCCAAACGGAAGATCTGGAAGAAATCCTCTCCGGTATTCTGGATTACGCTGTAAAGAAGGGTCTGTGCGATGACGGCATCACCGCCAGGGATATTTTTGATACCCGTATTATGGGCGCATTGACACCCATGCCCCGGGAAGTGATCCGCGCCTTCCGGGAAAAATATGCCGAAGATCCTGTCAAGGCTACCGATTGGTACTACAAGTTCAGCTGCGATACGGACTATATTCGCCGCTACCGGATCGCCAGGGATATGCGCTGGAAGTATGAAAGCGAATACGGCCAGATGGATATCACCATTAACCTTTCCAAGCCGGAAAAGGATCCCAAGGCCATTGCCGCTGCCAAAAACGCACCCCAGACAGCCTATCCCAAGTGCCAGCTTTGCGTGGAGAACGAAGGCTATGCCGGCCGGGTGAACCATCCTGCCCGTGCCAACCATCGGATCATTCCCATTGAAGTCTGCGGCGCGGATTGGTGTCTGCAGTATTCCCCCTATGTCTACTATAACGAACACTGCATCGTGTTCAATGCCCGGCACATTCCCATGAAGATCGATAAGTCCGCCTTTGAAAAGCTGCTGGATTTTGTAAGGGTGTTCCCCCATTACTTTGTAGGCTCCAACGCGGATCTTCCCATTGTGGGCGGCTCCATTCTCAGCCATGAGCATTTCCAGGGCGGCCACTACACCTTTGCCATGGAAACCGCTCCGGTGGAAAAGGAGATCGCTTTCCATGGGTTTGCGGATATCAAGGCCGGTATCGTCAAGTGGCCCATGAGCGTTATCCGTCTGCGGGGTGCTGACCGGAAACGGATCGCGGATCTGGCGGACAAGATCCTGCTGGCATGGCGCTGTTACAGCGATGAAAGCGTTGGCGTTGTGGCATTCTCTGACGGGCAGCCTCATAACACCATTACCCCCATTGCCCGCCGCAGGGGGGAAGACTTTGAACTGGATCTGGTGCTGCGCTGCAACATTACCACCGAAGAGCATCCCATGGGTGTGTTCCATCCCCACGCGGAAAAGCATCACATCAAAAAGGAAAACATCGGTCTTATTGAGGTCATGGGCCTTGCGGTACTGCCCAGCCGCCTGAAGAAGGAACTGACCGATCTGGCAGAAGCGGCGGCTTCCGGCAAGGACATTTCCAGCGATGAAACCCTGGGCAAACACGCTGCCTGGCTGGCGGAATTGAAGCAGACCTATACCTTCACCGCTGAAAATGCCATGGAGATCATCCTGCAGGAGACCGGCAAGGTATTTGCCGCGGTTCTGGAGGACGCGGGAGTGTATAAGAACACCCCCGAGGGCAGAGCAGCCTTTGCCCGCTTTGTGGATCATGTAAATCAGACAGCATAAGCATAGCAAAACCCTCCGGTGTGAGCCGGAGGGTTTGTTAATTTAGAGGTTGTCTTCTGCGGAGGTGACTGGCGGTGTTTTATAGATCGCGTTTGCCAGCAGGAGCGCGCAAATACCGGAAATCAGTTTGCCCACGATCACGGGAACAACATAATCCGGGTCGAATGCCATGGTGAATGCCAGATGGCTGCCAAAAACAAAGGCGGCAGACACAGCAAAGGCAGCATTCAGAACCACACCTTTTTTGTTCATCTGATCCATAACACCGAAGGAAGAGGCGTTGGTGACCAAGCAGCCCAAAATGGCCAGTGCGGAAACACCGTTGATCCCCAATTTTGTTCCCAAGGCATTGAGCGGTTTTTTTGCCAATTTCGCGACCACAAACATAAACGGCAAGGCACCGGAAAGAGTAACACATGCATTGGCGCATATGAAGGCAGCGTTTTCAAACGTGTCCAGATACGGATGGATTTCTACCTTGGTAAGGAATGTAAAAATAGACATCACAAGACCGGCCAGTGCCAGGAGCTTCATGATAAAACCAAATACCCGGAAGCATTTGATGCAGATGCCGGGGACCAAAATCAACGCGGCAATCAGAATCGCTGAAAGAATGACCAGTGGAATCAGGTCGATCAAAAGCGCAGCGATGTTGATATGACAGATCAGACCGGCAACCAACGAACCGACAGGGATGGTAGCGATACCGCACAGTAAGCCGAAAAACAGCTCGTTATGCTGCTGCTTCTTCACAAGTCCAAGGGAAAAAGGAATCGTAAAGGAAATGACGCAGCCCATCATGGAGGAAATCACAAAGGCATTGTAATTGCCAATGTCTTCGGCTTTGCAAATACTCTGGGCAAGCTGCATGCCACCCATGTCATTTGCGAAGAGAGAAGCGGGAATAATGGAAGGATCAACTCCGAAAACACGGTAGAAGCCTTCAAAAACCGGCATCAGCCAAACACCGATGGCCGGCGCGATGACGATCATGCCCAGCATGGAAAGAACCATGGGCGCAAAAAGGGAAAACGCTTTTTCGAATTCCCTGCCAATACCAAATCGATTGCCAAGCAGATAATCAACGGCACCGGCAAAGGAGAAAATCAATATGACAATGGTGATCCCGCTCATAGTGCGACCTCACGATAACCGTTGTCGGTTAATATCCATTTGGATGTAAAACCGGCCTGCGCGATCAGCTCCGTTGCTTCTTCATAGAAACAATCGAGAAATTGTTTGTTGTGGCAATCCGAGGTAATGACTACACCAAAACCGCAGCGGTTAAACTCCTTGAGAAAGTCCATTTGGGGATATGGGCAGGTGCGATAACCCCGGGCGATGGCTCCCGTGTTTACCTCGAAGAGAGGAATTGTTCCCTTGAGGGCATGAATCGCCTCGAAACCTGCATGGAGGTACTCCTTCGAGGATGTATCGATAAAGTTCCCTGTTTCATTATTCTTGGTGTTGAGGTCAAAGTGGCCGATGATATCGAAATTTCCCCGTTCAGGCAGCCGGGACACGGTTTCAAAATACTTTTTGGAAAATGCCAGACCGTCGCCACTAAAATTCCGGTGTAAATAGGCAAGGGTTGCCTCCAGATTGGAGTCAAAGCCTAAAACTTCACCGTCGAAATCAAGATAATGAACGGAACCGATCAGGTAGTCAAAGCCGTCTGCGGGAACTTCGGAATACATCTCATATTCCATTCCGCAGAATATATCGATCATGCCGCGGTACTTTGCTTTCAGAGCGCGGACCTCCGCTTTGTAGTCTGCCATATCTTCGATGGTCATTTGATCCGGATAGGAGGAAAAATGCATGTAGGAATGCTCGGAAAAACCAATAGAGTCAAAACCTCTCTCAATGGCTTCCAGAATCAGCGCCTCCGGGGTATCTTTGCCGTCGCCATAGACCGTGTGGATATGCAGGTTCTGTTTGTTTTCCATAATAACGAGCCTTCTTTTCTGTTGTACTGTCTTGTGTTCTTTGCAATTTCTTACTATAGCATACTTCCGGGAAAAATCAATTCTTCGGCAAACGGATTTTAAATTTTCTGTGCCCGGTGGAAAATACCCCCCTCAGAACGGAGGGGGGTACAATTATGAAACTCAGATGCCTGCCAGCTTCATCAGCTCGGGAACCTTGGCTTCCCAACCCAGAGCCATGATGTGCAGACCCTGGCAGTAGGGGCGGCACTCCTTGATGACCTTGGCAGCCAGCTCCACACCGGTGATACCGGCCTTGGCCTTTTCCTTGTCGGCAGCCAGCTCGTCGATCATCCACTGGGGAACATGGACACCGGCCACATTGTTGTTCATGAACTTGGCCATGCCGGCAGACTTGGGAATAATGACACCCAACTGCACAGGCTTGCCAAACTGCTTGGCCTTCTCCATGAACTGGATAAACTTTTCGGAATCGAACACGGCCTGGGTCTGGAAGTATTCCGCACCGGCCATGACCTTGCGCTCCATCTTGGCAAGCTGTGCGTCTACGCTGTCAGAGCAGGGAGATACAACAGCGCCCTTAGCGAACTTGGGGGGCTCGCCAATCAGTGCCTGGCCGCCCAGATCTACGCCCTTTTCCAGCTGGCAGGCAGTGTGCAGCAGGGAAACGGAGTCCAGATCGAATACAGGCTTTGCGCCGGGATGGTCACCCATCTTGGTGTGGTCACCGGTAAGGCAGAGAATATTCTCGATACCCAGCATGGCAGCGCCCAGCAGTTCGGATTGCAGTGCGATGCGGTTGCGGTCACGGCAGGTCAGCTGCAGGATGGGGGTCAGACCGGCATTGCGCAGTGCTACGCAAGCAGGCAGGCTGCCCATACGCATAACGGAGGACTGGTTATCGGTAACATTCACAGCGGTGATACCGCTGAGGTAAGTCTTGGCTTCTTCCACCAGATGGTCAATGTGGATGCCCTTGGGAGGGCCAACTTCCGCGGTGACAACAAACTCACCGTTATCAAACAATTCGGTAATTCTCATTGTGTTTTTCTCCTCATCCATTATTTCGATACGGCTTCGTCTGTTGCGTAATTACGCAGCTGAACGGCACATTTCATAACATCCAGACGGCCCAGCTGCTCCAGCTTCCGGTAGATCCGCTCCCAACCGCAATCCATGTTGGGGTCTACCTCGCACTTGCCGTTTTTGGCACCGCCGCACTGGCCGTTGACCAGACTCTTGGAGCAGGCGGTAATGGGGCAAATGCCGCCGGTGAGATTCAGATAGCACTGGCCGCACTGCTGACAATCATGCTCCAGAGGGGTAACACCCTGGAAACCGGGCAGACGGTAGGTATCACAGCCGGCAACCACCCGCTTGTCTTCAAACATCGCGGCAACGGTCTGCACACCCACACCGCAGGACAGCACCAAAACGGTGTCAGCCGCTTCAATGGGATTCAGGAAGCCACGCAGCCGCAGCTGCAGGTTTTCCTCATTGCAGATATAATCGGTGGTCAGGCTTCCGGTCAGCAAACCGGCGTCATGCAGCTCCTTCACCAGCGCGTCCGCCTCCTGCTCGGGAAAACGGATCTCTTTGCAGCCGTGGCAGATCAGTACGAATACCTTGCCACGGAGCTGGGACTTGATAATATCGTTATTTTTCAGTTCGGTAATCAGCATATTATTGCAGCCCCCTTACACCGTTCTTGCCCATCTTGATCATGGTGACCAGGGGCAGCTTGGAAGAGCAGATATATTCGCAGCAGCCGCACTCCATGCAGTCCATGATATTCCTATCCTTGCAGCCCTGCCAATCCTGGGCGCTGACCAGCTTGTAGTAGTGCAGCGGCTTCAGCTCCATGGGACATACATCCACGCAGCGGCCACACTTGATGCATTCGTTGGCTTCCGTTTCATCGTTGTCAATGGCAATGATGCCGTTGCTGCCCTTCATAATGGGCGTGTCCAAAGTGGTCTGGGGGAAGCCCATCATGGGGCCGCCGGCCTTAATATGAACATTCTCGCCGCTGATGCCGCCGCAGGCCTGAACCAGAGCGGAAGCGGGAGTGCCCACACGAACCACAAAGTTCTGCGGATTGGGGATGTACTTACCTGTAACAGTGGTCACGCGCTCGATCAGCGGCATACCGGTCTTGATGGCATCGGCAATGGCCTTGACGGTGGAAACGTTGCTGACGCAGGCACCAACGTCGGCGGGCAGCTTGCCGCTGGGGACGCTGCGGCCCAATGCCCGCTTGATGAGCATTTTCTCACCGCCCTGAGGATACTGGGTGGCAACCTCCAGAATCTCGATACCGTCCATGTCCGCGGTCTTTTCCCGCAGCAGCGCAATGGCATCAGCCTTATTCTCTTCGATAACGATGATACCCTTGGGGGCATTGACGGTCTTCATTTCTGCCAGCAGGCCGAAGATGACATCGTCGGCATACTCCAGCAGAACACGGTGGTCGGCGGTGAGCATCGGCTCGCACTCGCAGGCATTGACCAGCACCGCGTCAATAGGCTTGCCGGGGTTCAGCTTCACGTAGGTGGGGAAGCCTGCGCCGCCCATGCCCACGATGCCCGCATTCTTGACGATCTCAATGATCTCAGCGGGGGTCAGTTCCTCCAGAGCTTTGTTGGGCTTCACGGACTCGTCCAAAATATCCTTGCCGTCGTTTTCAATAACGATGCTCAGGCAGGTGCCGCGGGTAGCGTGGTCGCGGTCTTCAATGGCAACTACAGTGCCGCTGACACTGGAATGAACGGGGGCAGAAATAAAACCGGCAGCTTCGCCGATTTTCTGACCCATCTTTACATAGTCGCCCACATTGACGCATGCGGTGGCGGGAGCGCCCAGATGCATGGACAGGGGGATCACAACGGTTTCGGGGGCGGGGAAGGAAACCAGTGCCTTATGCTCCGTGGGTTCCTTGCCCTCTACGGGATGAACACCGCCGTACCAGCCTTCCAGACGCTTTTCCCGGATGGCCTTGACATACTCGTTAATTACCTTGAAATTGACCCTGGAGTAGTCACGCAGCTGCACGGCCTGAGCGGCCAGCTCATGGATTCTGCCCTGCTGCTCCAGACGCTGCTGGATTTTTTCCCAGGCGCAGTCCTTATCGGGGCTGACTTCACATTTTCCGTTTTTGGCACCGCCGCACTGTCCGTTGAGCAGACCCTTGGAGCAATCCACCACGGGGCAGATGCCGCCGGTCATAGACAGATAGCATTGGGCGCAGGCATCGCAGGCCTTGTTGGTCAGCGCCATGCCGTGATGGCCGGTGTAGTTCAGGGAATCACAGGCTGCGTAAACAGGCTGGTCAAGCTGGGCGGCCACGGTCTGAACACCCAGACCGCAGGACAGAACGATTACATTTTCCGTACCTTCCGGCAATGTCAGTGCCTTGGTGGTGTGATTCCGGTTGCACAGAAAATCCGTCTTCATGACACCGGTAACGGTCTTATCCAAACCGGATGCCAAGGACACGACCTTGTCACATTCCGGTTCTTCCAAAGTTTCAAAAGCCTTAAAGCACTTGTTGCAGGCGACGACAAAGAGGTTATCTTTGTCTTCCAACAGATCCGCCAGCTCTTCCCAGGACTTCAGGGCGTATTTGGTATAATTTTTCAAAGGATCACCTTCCTTGCGAATATCAAGCAAATTTTTACAAGCATATCATAAAATTCGCAATAATTCCACTATTAGTTTCATAAAATGATAAAATTCTCACATCGTTTATATGGATGGCATTCTGATGGGTCAAGTTTTGTTCTCTTTGCCGAACCTGCCAAGCAATACGCACAGCAACAGGATCACCGGAAAGGCCGCCGCGGCGAGAATACCGGCTTTCAGATCGTCGTCAAAGAAACCGGAAACAAAGCCTACCAGGGTAGGACCGGCGGAGCAACCCACATCTCCGGCCAGAGCAAGAAGCGCGAACATGGCAGTGCCGCCCCGGGGCAGGGCTTTGGCGGCTATGCTCAAGGTGCCGGGCCACAGGATGGCGATGGCAAAGCCGCAGACCGCGCAGCCGATCAGATTGATTACGGGATTGGACACCAGACAGATCAAAGCGTAGGATACCAGACACAGCACGGAGCTGAAAATGATATATTTCCGCAGATTCCACTGCCTGCCCTTTGTTACGTGCAGTACCCGGCCGAGGCCCATTAATACCGCAAATGACAGAGGTCCTGCCAGATCTCCGACCGTTTTGGAAACACCCAATCCTTTTTCGGCGAAAGCAGACACCCACTGGCTGACAGAAAGCTCGCTGGAACCGGCGCACAGCATCATCAGCGCCATGATCCAGAAGAGCTTGCTTTTGCCCAATTCCTTCCAGCTCATGCTTCGCTGGCCTTCTGCGATCAGATGATTTACCGGCGCGAACAAAAACAGCGTGCCGACGGTGACTGGCAGCAAGGCCCAGAGCAACGCCAGAAGCCGCCAGTTTTCAATACCGAAGAAACGGAAAAAAGCCACGGACACCAAAACCACCAACACATGTCCCCAGCAATAAAAGGAGTGGAGCAGACTCATGGCGGCTGCTTTGTTGTCAGAGGGGGTACTCTCCATAATAGGGCTGGTCAAGGTTTCCAGAAGTCCCGCACCCATGGAATACACCACGACGCAGACCATGAGACCGGCAAAGGGTGTCGGCATACAATCCGGCAGAACAGCCAGCAGTGCCATGCCGGAAGCACAGAGTGTATGGGCGATCACCACACCGGCTTTATAGCCAAGACGGTCCACCCAGAACGCGGCCAAAAGGTCCATGGTCAGCTGCACCAGAAAATTCACGGTAATAAACAGGGCGATCTGCTGCAGGGGAATGCCAAAGGTTTCGTGGAACATGACAAACAGCAGCGGCAGAAAATTTACCACTACAGAAAGGGTAAGGGAACTGCCGAAGCAGCAGGTGATGGTCAGATTGTAATTCTTCTTCATACTGTGGCCTCTCTTTTTCTGAATGTGCCTAATGTATCACAAAAGCATGGAATTTGCAATCAGCAGCAACGCTTAAAAAAACCTGCACAGATAAAAATCTGCGCAGGGTTTTTCCGCATATATATCATACAATCAATCCAAATGGAAAACATTTTGCAGATCAACGGACACCGGACTGTTGTCGGGGTTGGTCTGCATAATATCCGCCATATAATCCCACCACTTGCGGTTAATGGCAGTATCGGCACTTTTGCTCCACAGTTCGGGATCTTCCAGCTCAATATAGCCAAAGAGCGTCAGTGTCTCACGATCCAGGAAAATGGTGTAGTTTTTGCCGCCGTGTTCATGGATCATATCTTTCATTTCCGGCCACAGCAGATTATGGCGGCGCTCATATTCTTCCTCCATACCCGGATACAGTTTCATTTTAAAGCCTTTAATCATCATGGTTGCTCCTTTCAGTGGTGTTTTCATTTTCCTCTGCACAAAGCAGGCAGCTCTCTGCACAAGAAAATGAAAGAAGGTAGGGCATGCCTGCCTGCTCTGCCTTGGCAGACTGTCAAAAAACTATACCATTACCATACCGGTGCGCACACCGGTGTGCCAATCGTTTTTCAAAAATATAAAGGTTCCCGAAATCTGGAAGCATATACCGTACAACCTATGTTCAGTACATAACATACTGCACTTCTGTTTCCATCTCCTTGGATTTTGTATCCTTTCCCACTGCCATAAACCCAATTACAACAGAAGGCCTATGCCGCACCATCGTAAGTGCGCGCGGGAGGGGTACATAGGGGAGGGACGGCTTTGAATGCGGGAGCAATGAACTCAGTTCCTCCCCTATGCCGACTTCTTTGGTTACTTTCTTGTTCGGCGACAAGAAAGTAACACC
>JAZURG010000008.1:0-6958 GCA_045606145.1 Faecousia sp. | reverse complement strand
TACCGCCCATCCTTGCAGCAATCCAACGAGTGCTGAATGTTCTTGCAGATTGCAGTATCAATATAGCGACGGGTGGTTTCATCATCCCGGAAAGAAGCATCATCTGCATTTACATCTTCATCATCGAACGCAAGTTCTCCGGCACGGAGAGTACCACCGTAACGAATATACTCATCGATGCTGTTAATGCCCAGCAATCTACTATGCTCCCGGAAGGGAATGTAGGTTGTGTGAATTGTCACGGCTCGGTCGTAAAGTTCCTGGCGAAGTGTAAACCAAAAGCCCAAAGAATCAGTTCCGGACAAGACAATCTTCATACCCATGGCTGCATAGATATCTGAAAATAGTGCTGCAGAGTCAATGAAATCAGCCATCAGCGTTACTTCATCAATGAAGATATATTTATATCCCAAGTCCTGAAGCTTCTTCAGATCCCGATTCATTGTAGCCATAGTATCAATGCTTCTGGCTTTGATGTAGGCAGCTTTTTCGAACTGCTCTTCGCTCATTTCATACAGAGCCTGTCGGAGCATAGTCGTTTTGCCGGTGCGGCGAAGACCATAAACCAGGCAGACACGATCGTAACCGGATCCATTGATGTAGTTTTGCAGTTGTGCAAAACAATCACGTTTCTCCCAATTACGAACGCCATCAGTCATGGCATAGAGATCACTGCCCGTAACAACATTCGTTTCAAAAGAAACTTTAGGTACTTTCGTCTTGAGCACAGGTGTTTGTGCTTTCAGTGTTTTTAGTTCCTCTTGCAGTTGGCGGCGAAGTGCCACCTGGGAGATTACCGTTTCACGCTCAGCAACCTTGATATATTTACTTTTCGACTTTCCGTTTTCGGTCCACTGAAGATATGGCTGCTCTTTGCCGTTAATCTTTTTGTAGGTAACATTGCCCTGAGGTAATGAGGCAATCTGTTCCTCCAGTTCAATAATACGCTGACGATTTGCAGACATCTTTCATGCCCCATTTCTGAATATGCACTAGAATAAACTATCGTAACTATAGCATAACCCATTATAACCATTTTGTCAATTGGTTATAATGGGTTATGCTGTGCTAATATGTTGTATCTCAATCATAGAATTACCTTTGATTTTAGCGATACAACAGCGGAAGCAAAACGTTAATCTCGCAAAACGGCACTTTTAATCCCGGATTTAAAAAGAGTCTTTTCAAATCCGGGACTAAATCAAAAAAATACTGTTTTTATATTTATGAAGATAGTATGCGTCGACTCGCTTTCTCCATAAAATTATATGCCTTGAAAGTGCAGGCTGAGCCGTTTGGGCCCAGCCTGCGATTGCTTTATCGGCTAATCTCATTGATAAGTTTCATACCAATTCGAACACCTGCGAAGAATCCTTCTCGTTGATATTCAGCACATAGCAGAGAAATTCTGTCCATTATATCATCAGCACATTCGGCAGATTTGTGATGAAGCATTTTGCGCAACTCTTTCGCCATAGCTGTTACTTTTTGGTTGTTTCTCTCAGGGTTCTCTGCAAAATCATTATACAAAATATTCAGAGGACTTTCCTCATTGGCAGAGAATACTTGTGATGTAGAAATATTAATTTGTTCTTTCATCATGATGCCCTCCTTTATCATTTGGGTTCGTATTCTTTGCCGTATGCTCTCAGGATCTGTCGCTCAATTTGTCGATTGAACCGTTCCTGGGAATCGATCACAACTTCAGAAAGAATACTGGTATCTGTTTTCCAATTGCGGAGGCCATCCAAATATCCGGTACGTTTTTTGTCATCGAGAATGAACGGCATGACATCATGGCGTAGGCACTCTTTGAACATGATCAACCGTCCAATTCTTCCGTTGCCATCTTCGAAAGGGAAGATACATTCAAATTGATAATGGAAATCAAGGATTTCCCGGCGTTCAACTTCACGAAGGGACTCGTATTTTTTTACCAGTTTGATCAAACGGTCGTTGATCTCATCAGCGGGACTGATAAACTTTTCTTTTCTCCGGGACTTTGAGTTCCGAAGCTCTCCAGGGACGACCTGAAGGAGTCGATCATCAACCGTTCCATACATCAGCATTTCATGGAGTCGCTTGATATATTTCACACTCAGCGGCATCTCTATCGTATCAATGACGTGATCCATGCATACGCAATGATTCATCACTTCAATCAGGTCAGATACTTTTAACGGTTCGAAGCAATCCGATACCTTGCCCTTACGAAAAATCGTTTCCACTTGATCTCTTGTGAGACGGTTGCTGGCCATCCTGCTTGAACTGTAAGCCGCATTAATTTGGATATAATCATACAAGCCATGGAAGTTGCGCCCGTTCTTCTGGTTTCGTATTTTTCTTGCCAGAGGATGCAACTCATCTGCCTTTATCGGGCTTGTGCTGGAAGCTTCGGGCTTCTCACTTTTGGAAGGAATCATCCAACCGCCAGTTTCTCGCTTCACTCCGGGGATTCTACCCTGAGAGCAGTATTTTCTAATCATTGCCGGAGAAACACCCCATAATTCGGATATTTCTTTAATAGTTTTATATTCCATAAAAATCCGTGGTCCTTTCAGCGGTTCGATTCTGCTTACTTAGTTACGTGCGCAACCAAGTTAATTCGCGCAACTAAGTCTACCAGAATGTTACCAGAATCAGGGCGTTACACTATAGACTGAATGACACGGACAATGGTCATAGTGACTAGTTTATAATTGTCTATTAAGTTTATATGGACTAAGAATTATACATAATGCACAAAAAGTTGCGAATAAGAAAAATCAAACCGCCATGGCATTCAAGAGGTCAGCGGTTCGATCCCGCTTATCTCCACCAAAAACCTTCGAAATCTTCGGATTTCGAAGGTTTTTCTTTATGAAAAGTTAGATTTTCTCTGTTTTTTACATCGAGATTTCGCATTCCTAAATGCAGGTTCCGTCTACGGAACTTTGCTGACCACAATTTGACCCTAATTTGACCACAATGACGATGTGTCTAATTAGTCCAATATGTTTTTCAGCAAAGGCGAGGGTTAAGTTCCCCTCGCCTTTTATTATGCAATAGACGATTTTTAGGTAGGTTCTCCACAAAATGCTGCAGCGAACTTGTTCACTGCCTGCTGGCGGATGGAATCCTGTACGTGGAGGTAGTGCTGAGTCATGTCAATGTCGGCATGGCCTACGATGCTCTGGATGGTGGGAAGATCCACACCCAAAGCCTGAAGCTGGCTGACGTAGGTGTGTCGGCAACTGTGAGGCGTCAAAACCCGTACCCCCTCAATTTCAGAAATCGCAGCCTTAAACTTGTCCCGGAAGTAGGACGGGTTCTTTTGCACGAAATGCTCCGCCGCTATTGAAATAGCTTATTGTCTATCGCACGGAGATTGTGCTATACTAATCATTGCCGCTACGTAAATCAGCGTGTAATCCATGATTACTACTATAAGCCGGAGCCGGTGTTTTTTGGGGAGGGGCACCGCTTTTATGGTATTGAATTGGAGGTGGATGATGGCGGAGAAATCAATAGCAATGCCGCCAAAATCATCGAGGTTGCCAATTCCGTGGAAGACCACATCTATGTCAAACATGACGGCTCTCTTAATGAGGGATTCGAGATTGTAAGTCACCCCATGACAAAAGACTATCACATGGCCTGCATGCCTTGGGCCGCGGTTCTTGCCAAAGCTAAGGAATTAGGCTACCGATCTCACCAACCCGGCACCTGCGGCCTGCATGTCCACGTCAATCGTACTGCCTTTGGTGAAACAGAATCTGAACAGGACGAAGTTATCGCACGGATTCTCTACTTCTTCGAAAAACACTGGGAGGAACTGTTGAAATTCAGCAGACGTACACACAGGCAGCTTCAGCAGTGGGCGGACCGGTACGGTATGAAAGAACACCCCCAGGAAATTCTGAAACACGCCAAGGGCAATCAGGAACGCTATACCTGCGTCAATCTCACCAACTATCATACCATCGAATTTCGCATGTTCCGTGGCACTCTGAAGCTTAATACATTAATCGCCACATTGCAGCTTCTTGACAGAATCTGCAGTGTGGCGATCTGTCTTACTGACAGCGAACTCAAAGCGATGTCCTGGACGACATTCGTCAGTGGGTGCGTCGACATGCCGGAACTGGTGCAGTACCTGAAAGAACGCAGGCTCTATATCAATGAGCCTGTGGTGGCGGAAGTGGAGGTGTAACTATGTGCTGCCTGTTTGGTTTCGTTGATTATGGACATCATCTGTCTCGAAAGCAGCGTTCTCGTCTTCTGTCTGTTTTGTCCACGGCCTGCGAGGAGCGTGGAACAGATGCCACTGGTATTGCCTACAATGCAGCCGGTAACCTTTCATCGAAACTACATTTGAATGTAAGCGTGGCAACCTGACCATCCGGGGAACGGAATCTCCGCTAACTCAGCCTGTGATAATTGTTTCGCTTTTGCCAATCAGAAGAACTATCTAGTTTCACAATCAAATTGATCAGGATTCTGTGTTTATCGTTACATTAAAGTCACACATGCAATATCCATGTTTTTCCCCCTGGTCACCCATGGTTGACCGGGGGGTAAGTTTTATGTTATGTAAGAAACTTTGCTAACTGCGCTCCGTACAGCTCTCCGACGGTACACCCAAACTTCTTGGGAGGTGCCAATAATTCCCTCACACTTCTGGTTCTCTGTGAAAATTCCTCTTTGGATCTGGTCAGGATCAGCAGTTCTGCTGTAGCCATAGCGTCATAAAGCGCTGTGTGTGCCTGGGTTCCGACGAACTGGCCGTTGGCAGATACAACTGCGTTCTTCAGGGACAGCTTTTGTCTGGACGAGATCAACCTCCCATACACGGCCTGGAAATCCATCCAGCGCGACATACATGCAGGAAAAGTGATGCCCTTGATCTGGCATTCCCCTTTCATCTGATGGAGGTCGGTTTTGCTCCAGCTGTAGATCTGGATTTTATCGCCTTCACCGATCCAGGCAACCAACTTCTCCATGGCTTCTGTAAAGGAAGGCGCATTTACAAGATCCATATCCGTAATACCAGTCAGCTTGCTGACGCTGGACTTAATGTGATAAGCCAGTCCTGGCTTCACATATGTGGAAAATGTACTGATTTTCCGGTAGTTTCGATCCAGAAGTACCGCGCCGATTTGGATCGTCTCAAACTTAACAACTTTACGCTGTTCGTTGAGTTTCTTCGGAATAGGTGTGAATTCCAAGTCAATGATAACATGCTTTTCGTACATTTGGGTTTCCTCCTCAGTTTTATTTCTGAGAAGATTATCACACTCAAATTGTAACATCTGTTTTTTCGTTTTTGAATGAGGTCAGAAAACAGAAAAAACCCTTCATACGTTTGATGAGATAATGTAATCACATCATCATATGAAAGGGGAAATATCAGGTGATCATTCTGAACATTCACTCGTCAGGTAAATCTGAACTGGCGCAAAAGCTCTCGAACTTTTATCCACATAGTTTTGTGTTTGACGGTGTGGAATTATCATGTTTCGAAGCATTTCTGCAAAGTCTGAAATTCTCTGATCCCGATATGCAGCGCAAAATCTGGAAGATGACCGGAAGAGAAGCAAAGCTCAAAGGGCGGGAAAGCAACTGGAGTGCTGGCGGTTGGCTTTACTGGCAAGGGAAAGTATACAACCGATACAGCAAAGAGTACAGGCAGCTAATCAAGCATGCATATGAAGCACTATGTAAAAATCCCCAGTTTGCCGATGCGCTTCGGGCAAGCAAAGGAAAGCTGTTAATTCATACCATTGGAAAAATTCAGAGAAGGAACACTGTCCTAACCTCACTTGAGTTTTGCTTGTTCCTGATGAATATGCGACAAAAATTGTATAAAATGGAGCGACTGGAAAGCGGAACGCCGCGTGTAGAATAATCGAAGCAGGGTTCCTCTCCGCGCAGGTGCGCTTGAAATTATGAATGGAAGGGCTTATACTAAAATAAAACAGTCATATCACAACACAGAGAGGAGAGATGTTTGTGAATCAGGATAGCAAGGATTTTCGTGAGCAGTATATTCTCCATCCCGGCGATGTGATCCAGGCTGGCAATGTAACCTACACGATCACGGATGATTTCATATCTTACGGAGGCAGCGCCGTTGTTTACAGCGCCCGTTGCAGTGAAGACCGGATCGATTACGTGATCAAGGAAGTATTCCCGAATAAGCCGGGACGTTTCAAACGGGAAAACGGCATTGTCTGCGCCGCCGCTCCCAGCGATGGGCGGAGCAAAACGCTGCTGGAAAAATACCGCGCAAAGCTGGCGCAGGAGCAGGCGCTTGGCTCCAGATGCTTTAACAATACGATCCTCGCGGTGCCTGTCCGAAAGATCGTCTGCCCGGATGCGGTAACGGTTGGGGGCAAACGGTTCACCGATGTAAGCCACAGTCCCTTCGCGATTCTGGACAGCGTACGCAGGAAGTCCATGAGTTTCGCGAAGGTGCTGGAGGAGATCCGGAAAGAGAAATCGGAAGAGCATCCCCTTCGGACCGGGGACTGCCCCAAACTGCATACCACCGCCTGCCTGATGGAGCAGGTTCTGCTGACACTTCAGACCATCCACCGCCAGAATGTACTGTTTGGCGACTTGCACCTGGACAATGTTCTGTTCAGCGAATGCCGTCTGGAGGAAAACCGGATTGGCGTGGCCTGTTTTCTGGACTTTGGCTGCGCCAGGGAGCTGATCGATGGGGAGAAAACCGCGGTCATTGAGGATAAGGATGTTTTCTCCACCAGGGGCTACATTCCTCCCGAGATTCTGTACCGAAATGACGGCACCTTGCAGCTGAGCCGGAAAGCCGATATCTTTTCCGCGGGCTGCCTGCTGCTCCGCTGCCTGATTCCGGAGGATGATTGGGATTACCTGGGATCCAGCCCAGAAATAAACTCTGAAGCCATCCTGCCAAGCGATGCCGAACGGCTTGGGATTGGTGAGAAGCTGCGCC
>JAZURG010000007.1:0-3703 GCA_045606145.1 Faecousia sp. | reverse complement strand
TTCACCGCTACTATGAATGCACGATCAATTGCACACCACTGGCTGTCAGCCAAGAGATGTGCCTGCTGGCTCGGAAGGTTCTTGCGTTTCTTGAACAATTTGGAGATATCGCCATTACAAAAACACATCAAACAGTCCGCGAATAGTAAACGCGCAAACCATCAGTCCGCTTTATTTCACCATAAATTCTGTAGAATCTAATTGGCTATAGAAAGTTCAATCGTTATCCACAGTTTTCGACTGGATATGATTTCCACGTTTCGCTATAATGATTGCAGATATTGGTTTCAAAAAATTTTTGAAAAATTTTTAGAAACATTGGAACAATTTGGCCTTTCTCATGCCATATATAGTAGGGGGGTAACTCTACTATCAAAATCAGACTAACTATTAAAAGTCAAGTCTAAATCTCAGGACAGATCAGAAAGGTTTTTACAGCAAAAACGGCATAACCAGTAGAGCGTCGTTGGCGGCGCTCTGAGAAAAGATTGTTGTAGTTGTTATGTGGGTAACTTGTATGGTTGTCCAGATCTCTCCATGGCATAGATCAACCGCACAAGCTTTTTAGCGGCATGAGATACAGCGACATTGTAGTGTTTTCCCTCTGCTCGCTTTTTTGACAGATAGGCGGCAAAGGTCGGATCGTGGATACAGACATATTTGGTTGCATTGAAAATGGCATATCGAAGATATCTGGAACCTCGCTTTTCCATATGGGAATAACAGTTAGTGAGCTGTCCCGACTGGTAGGTAGAGGGGGATAGACCGGCATAAGCCAGAATCTTGTCAGCGGAATCGAAGTTGGAGAAGTCACCAACTTCTGCCAGAATCATCGCTCCCATCCGGATACCAAGGCCTGGAATCGTAGTAATAGGAGAATGGACGACCTCCATAATTGAATTGATTTCACTTTCAATTTCGGCAATTTCTGCATCCAGTTCGCGGATGAGTTGAATGGTATGTTTCAACTCCAGAGACTTAGCAGGCATACAGGAGCCAATAGAGTTTCTGGCTGCATCTCGTATTTCAATAGCTTTCTCTCGGTCATAGCGACCTTTGGACGCATCTGACAGCACGGTTTTCAAGTGTGTCAGATGCGCATCAGCAATCTGATGTGCGCCTGGAAATTCGCTGAGAAGTGTATAAACGGATACTATATGGAGTGAAGGTACCACCTTTTCCAGTTCTGGGAACAGGATCGTGACCAAACGAGAAACAGACTGTTTCAGCTTGGCTCGTTCACGGACTTTGTCAAATCTGTATCTGGTTAGTGACTTTAATTCTTCGTTGTGATATGATGTGTCTGTGTAGGACTTGAGGTCTACATCAGACATTAACATAGTCGCAATGGTTCGTGCATCGACCCGGTCGGTCTTGGTTTTACGAAGGCTCAGGCTTTTCCGGTAGAGATTGGTGTGCAAAGGGTTTATGACATAGGTTGGCAGGCCACAGTCAAGAAGGAACCCAAGAATATTGTAGCTGTAATGTCCGGTAGCCTCAAGTCCTACCTTTATTTTGTCTGCCGGATGGGTGCAGCGGCGAATGGTTTGTAGCAGGGCGGTAAATCCTTCTACATTGTTTGGAATGGTGAATACATCTGCCAAAACTTCGCCTTCCGAGCTGAGGATGAAGCAGTCATGCTTGTCCTTGGCGACATCAATACCCACACAAATCATGATGAATACCTCCGGTATGTTTATTTGATGCTGGTTCCACAGGACACTTTACTCTTGTAACCTTGTTCCATATAAACCGTCGGGCGGTATCTAACTGATTAACAATACTGTAAAGGGCTGTGGTTGGAGCCTTTCGATAACCGTCGTGCGGTAGGAGGCGCGGAACCAATCCACAGCATCCTCTACAGTGTAGCACATGCCCTTGGAGAGGGGCACTAAAAACTACTACTCTATAATACAAGGAGAATCCGTATGGACCCGATTTATATCGCTGCCCAAATCGTGGGGCTGTTTGCCATGGCATCCAATATTCTTTCCTATCAGCAGAAAACCCGGGAGCGGGCCATCGCCTTTCAGCTCTGCGGCGGGGGTCAGTTTGCGGTGAATTTTCTGCTGTTGGGAGCCACCACCGGTGCGATTTTAAATATGCTTGCAGTAATCCGGGCCATTGTATTCCTCAACCGGGAGAAATTCCATGCCAATCATCCGCTCTGGCTCGCCGGATTTATTGCAGCCTATTTTGCATCCTACGGCATCACTTTTACGCTACTGGACAAAGCTCCCACCTTTGCCAATCTGATTGTGGAACTCCTCCCGGTCATTGGCATGACCGCCACCACCCTAAGCTTCCGGCTCACCGATGCCAAAGCCATTCGCCGGTACGGTCTGATCAGTTCCCCCTCCTGGCTGATTTACAACATCTGCTGTTTCTCAATTGGGGCCATCATCTGCGAGGTGCTGAGCCTTTTCTCCATCGTCATCGGTATGATCCGTCTGGATAAGCAGAATGGAAAGCCCTCCAATTGACATTTTCTTCCGGAAGCGGTATAGTGAACATATTCAATGAAGTTGCGGAGGGACATCTTATGGCAAAAGCAGAAAGCAATATGAACGAACTGCGAAAAAAATGGGCGGAAGGCGATGCCAAACGGGATGCAGGTGTGGTAGACCCGGAGAACATCGTCCGGCATACGGACCTTCCTTACGGTCCCCATCTGGAAAACCTGCTGGATGTGTATTACCCCGAAGGCACGGACCGTGCTCTTCCCACCATCGTCAGCATCCATGGCGGTGGATGGTTCTACGGCAGCAAGCAGCTGTACTCCCACTACTGCCTGCGGCTGGCCCAGCGAGGCTTCACGGTGGTGAATTTTGACTACCGCCTGGCTCCCGAAAACAAGTACCCCTCCCCCCTGGAGGACTGCTGCAATGTGCTGCACTGGATGGAGCTGAATGCCCAGCATTATTATATTGATTTGAACAATGTTTTCGTTGTGGGTGATTCTGCCGGCGGACAGCTGGCCTTCCAGCTTCTGACCATGCTCTGCAGCGATGCTTACACCAGTCTGTTCACCTTCTCTCCCCCGAAGAATTTCAAGGTCAATGCCTGCGGCTTGAACTGCGGCTGCTATTTCATGCCCATTTCCAAAATGATCCCGCCGGAAAAAGCAGGCGACCTGTTTACTGCCTATTTCCCGGAGGACTATCTGCCCTGGGTGCCCTCCCTGAAGGCAGATAAGTATGTGAACTGGAAGTTCCCCCCTGCTTTCGTCATGACCTCCCGGAACGATTACCTGCGGATGATGGCACCGCCGCTGCACGCTCTGCTGAAATTCAAGGGTGTGGAAAGCGTTCTTCGGATCTACGGCAAAAAGTCGGAAAAAGAGATCGGTCATGTGTTCCACCTGAATTGTCATACAGAAATTGCCAAGCAGTGTAACGATGATGAGTGTGCCTTCTTCCGGGCTCATATGGTATAATGGTTTTAAGGCCGGTTCATAGCGAACCGGCCTTTGAATATTCATAAAATCTTAAACATCCATTCGTTGCTTTTCTCACTGAATATCCGTATAATGGAAGCTATGAAAGAATACCCAAAAACGGAGGTAAGGACCATGAAAATGAGAAAGTATATCGCATTTATGCTGGTGCTCTGCCTGCTGTGCCTGACCGGCTGCGGCGGCAATAGCGGCGGTGTCTATGTGCAGTCTGTGAAAACCCTGGCAGGCTACGGCGGCATTGCCCCC
>JAZURG010000006.1:0-9721 GCA_045606145.1 Faecousia sp. | reverse complement strand
CGGGTTCAGTTCGCCTACCTCCAGCGAAATGTGGTTTTCATATCGGCTGCGGGTGGTGAATAGAATTCTGCAACGGTACTTCAGCATCACATCCAGAAATTGATCCTGGGATGCGGTGGCATTGAAGTTGTCCATGATCAGCAGGGTATCTTCCCGCAGACTGCGGAGAAAGCGATTGTGCCGCTTGAACCGGGTGTCATCGCTTTCATCTGGCATATCGTCCGCAAAGTCCAGATCGATCACAGCCTGCTTCAGATCGCCGGGATAATTTACATAGATGACATTGGTGTATTCCTTGCCATATTGCTTTGCATAAGCCTTGGCAAGCTCACTTTTGCCGATGCCTGGGACGCCTTGCAGAAACACCTTGCTATGATCTACCAGCAGGGCATGAATCTGCTCCAACTCCGTTTCCCGTCCAAGGAACCACCGGCAGGGTCTGGGAATATCGGTATCGAAGATATAGTCCACCACAGCCGGGGAAAGATTGCCCGGTGTCAGAAGCTGCTTCTTCCGTACATCACGCTTCTCAAAGCGGAGCTGCATCGCAAGGCAGAGGATTTCCATAATGAAGATTGCTTCATCGTTATCATCCTCGAATGTATATCCATCCGTCAGTTCCATCTTCTTTTGCGGGGACACATTGGGAGCCTGCAGCACAAGGTCGTACAGTTCCTGGGCTGCCATGGCACTGTCTGGCATCATCGGAAGCAGCACATTTTTGATGCGGCTAACCAGCTTTCTTTGATTGAAGCCGTCCTGGTAGAAGCTGATAATGTTGGGACTTAGCCTTGCCAAGCCATTGATCCACCGGCAGACCTGTCCCTGATCAAAGTCCATTGCAGACTCTGGGCGCAGATTCACATCCAGAAAAAGTGAATATACAAAATCTGTTTGGTTCTCAAAGTTTTCATCCGGAATATTCCGCCGCAGCACCGCCATCACCGATGCAAAATCCAGTCGTTCCATCTTTTCACTCCCTTTTGCTCAATTTCCGCTCAATTGGCGTTCAATGCAAACCTCCTGCATTTCCTCTATAATGAGGGTACAGTAACACCTTAGATGACTCCATTATACATTCTTCTCCAGAAAATGTGTAAACAAATTGCGAACATACATTCGATAAGAAGTGACAAGGTTCGACATCTTAGGTTTTCCAGTATTCCGGGCAAGCGCCCAAGGAGGTGACCGTTATCCGAAGCATGGCGCCGATCAACTTGATCGTGTATTACCCCAAAACCGAAGAAGGCCAGATGGAACTGGCAAAACGGGTTTCCGATGTCCACGCCGCAGCAGTAACCCAGCGAATCAAATCGCTGAACTGCCCCACCAGCCAGAAGCTGGAGCTATTGGATGCGGTCATCGATACCGTAAAGGAAAGAAGCAGGGAACAGACTTAACGGAAAGTCTATTCCCTGCTTTGAATATTTTAAGTATTTATCATGACAGGGATACCTTTGCCATAATGAATAATCCCGTGTCCCATATTATTGCTTATTTAGATTTCCGTAATGGTATCTGCAAGCTCCCGATACTTGGTGTGATTCGTAGTGGGCTTTGCATCATCTGCGGAATAGCCGATGGGGAGCAGTGCGGAAACGGTCACACTCTCCGGCAGGCCCAGAGCCTTGGACACCTGATCGGCGTTGAACCAGCCTACCCAGCAGGAGCCAATGCCCAGTTCTGCCGCCTGGAGCATCATGTGGGTGCAAACAATGGCGGCATCGGTCTCGCCGGACTCATAACCAGGCATCAGACCGTTTTTCCAATCCCGAGTACGGTCATAGCACACCACCAGGATCACAGGTGCAGCGAAGGTGCAGCGGCAAACGGAAACCAGCTTCTGTCTGGCATCTTCACTTTTGGCGATATAGATCTTCTGTGGCTGATTGTTGCAAGCGGTGGGTGCAATGCGGCCTGCTTCCAGAATCAGATTCAGCTTCTCGTTCTCGATGGGCTGATCCTTGAAAGAGCGAACGGAATAACGGGCCTTGGCAAGTTCCAGAAATGACATATAGGTGACCTCCTAAGGATTTTGATCATTATAGCACATTTTCAACGGTACAGGCAAGAACAATCTGGAACTGGATGAACAGGCTTAGTGTCTGTCCACTATTACTATGCTCTGCCCTTGAAATGTCGTTCCCAGCATTTTATGCTGATAACCTTTCTGCCACTCTCCCATCCTTGCAGACTGCGGATTGGGATACCCATTTTCCTCGCAAACGGTTTCTTTCCTAATCCCATAGATTCCCGGTATGCCCGGATGCGGTTGGCTTGTCCATCGTAAAGGAAACGATTGAATTCGTCCAGGAAATCTGTCACCGGCACATCATAGAACTGTGCCAATCGCTCCACCTTCTCAGGTTCTATGTGCTGCGTAAAGCCCTCTTCGATAGCCTTGTAGACACTGTGGGTCATTCCAACCTTGTCCGCACCCTCCACCTGCATCAAGCCCTTGCTGTGTCTGCACCAGCGGAGCCTGTCCGGCACATTCTCGATTTCCTCGTATCTGCGATACCGCTGATTGAACTGAGTAGCCTCCAAAATTTTCCGAGGGGCGCACAGTACGAAACTGTGTATGTATAGAGGTGCATACCTCACAATGGAATTCTGTGTCTGGGAAAGGACATACAAATCACCCGATAATCGGTCTAAAATACGCCAAACGGGCCGTTTTACGCCTTGGGGTGCAAGGTGTCGGCCCTTAAAGTCGTTGGTGTGAGGATAGCATTTTCCACACAGCGGGCAGCATAGGTGGCAAGCCGGGCACCCTTGGAAGCGTCAAAGGTGGTAATGCCCTTGATCAGGCCAATGGTACCAATGGAGATAAGATCCTCCTGATCCGACGTTTGGGCATAGTATTTCTTCATGATATGGGCAACCAGCCGGAGGTTGCGTTCGATAAGGATATTCCGTGCTTCCAGGTCGCCCTGGGCGCAAAGGGAAAGGTAATGCCGTTCTTCTTCCTCGGTCAGCGGTTTGGGGAAGCTGCCGGTCTGCAGCTGCAGCGAATAAAACAGGCTGCTTAATGCCAGCCATAGCGCGGCGGTCATAGCCTCACCTCCATGGTGTAAGCCTATTCCCTACCGCCCGTCCTTTTTCTTAATTTACAAATCGTTTATGTATTTCCCGCGGTTTGTGATATACTGACCTTAGAAATTCCAGGGAGGTACCATTATGGAAAAATTTGTCCCCTACGAAAAGCTCTCTAAAAAAGAGAAGCGAAAGCTCGACCGGGCCGGACGGCAGACCTGGGGCGGGCTGAATCCCGTCACCAGAAAACCGGCAAACAGCAGGGCATACAACAGAAGAAAGGCACAGAGTTGGAAACGAGATTCCGGTTCTGTGCCTTATTATTTCGTTCATGTCCGGGTTTCCTGCTGCAGCCTGCGGTAGACCTTCCGGTAGATGACCGTCGCAAAGATGAATGTAATTCCGTCAGAGAGCAGTTGGGCGGATACAACACCGTACAGCCCCATAAAGTGATTTAAAATCAGCAGGATCGGGATCGCCAGCAGACCCTGTCTGCACACACCCAGCAGCAGGGATTCCCTGCCCTTACCCATGGCCTGCAGGCAGTAGATCTTCTGGAAATTGGAGATCATAAAGGGTGTTGCCAGACAGGCGATCCGCAGGAAATCGGTTCCGTAGGCAATGGTTGCCTCGTCCCGGATAAAGATCCAAACGATCTGCCGGGCGAAGACTTCAAACAGCACAATAAACACGCAGGCGGTTGCCATGCCCGCGATCTGTGCCGCCCTGGTGAAGCTGCGCATCCGGGGATAGTTTCTGGACGCGTAGTTGTAGGCTACCAGCGGCATCATGCCCTGGCACAGACCCATGCCGATATTCAGCGGCAGCATATCCGCCTTCAACACGATTCCATAGGCTGCCATTTCAATATCTCCGTAACCGGAGGTCAGGTTGTTCTTGATAATGGAAGTGGTATTGGCCAGCAAAGCCGTTAGCGCTGAGGGTAAACCGATGGCAAAAATGTCAAAAATCAACGACCGTTCCAGACGGATGAATTTTGGGGAAATGGAGAGGACGGTTTTGCCTTGCAGCCTGCGGTAGGTAAAGAGGAAATAGACCAGCGTGATCACATTGGAGAGCAGGGTCGCCACCGCTGCGCCGGTCACCTCATTGCCTTCCGGCAGGATCACAAACATAAACAGCGGGTCCAGAAGGATATTGGAAATGCCGCCGATGGCCAGACCGGTTCCGGATTCCTTGGAATATCCGGCACTGCGCAGCAGGTGGGACATGGTCAGACCCAGCGTGGACGGAATGCCGCCGACCACCACCACATAGAACAAATAACTGGCAGCATAGTCAATGGTACTATCCGATGCGCCCAAAAGCCGTGCCAGAGGTCTGGTAAACAGGAAACACACCAGCGAATAAACCGCTGCGATGGCCAGCGCGCCGTAAAAGCTGAATACACCAACACGCTTTGCTTCCTCTTCCCGCTTCTGGCCCAAAAGGCGGGAGAGCAGACTTCCGCCGCCCACACCGAACAGGTTGGACAGGGAGTTGAGCATAAAGAACAGAACCCCCACAATGCTGGCTGCCGCCACCTTATAGGGGTCATTGCTCAGACCGATAAAAAAGGTGTCGGCTATGTTATAGACCATGGTGATCAGCTGGCTGACAATGGTGGGAATTGCCATAGTTAACAGCGCTTTTCCCACAGGCATTGTTTCAAAAAGCGCTGTCTTGTCATTTTTCATGGAAGCTGCCTTCTTTCCAAATCCGAATGCCAATAGTATAGCACTATGTAATGCAAAGTGCAACGGCTGACGCATAAAACAGCAGCGTTCCATGCTCCCGGATGGATTCGTTCACCGTGGAAACCAGCGCCGCCGCTGTGAAGAGAAACCCTTCCATCTGCCGCTACGGAATTGCTTTTTTCATAGCGGAACACCCCATGTCCCCTGATATAGGCAAGCATATTCCGCTTTTTAGGGAACTATGAAGGAAAAACCATCCAATTTTAGCACTTTATGGTTCCATTTTTGAATGATAAATGATATAATACAAAAGTTGGCTTTTATGAACCGAAAAAAATTTACCACCCTAAAGGATTGGTTTTATACATGAAACACACACGAAACGCGGCGCGGGTGATCTTCGCGCTGCTATGGATACTGCTGCCGGTGGTCGGCGGCTGCGCGGGAGCGCCCTGTGAGCATCAATGGGGTTCGCTGCAAGCGGCCGTCCGTGCTGATTTGTTTGAAACCGGCACCATTGCCCATTATCAGTGCGCGCATTGCGGCGCGCTTGCGGACGAACATAAGACCCAAGTGGAAACCGTCACCGTGCCAAAGCTGCCGCCCCAACTGTTTATCTGCGTCAATGGCGAGCCTACCGAGCTTGCTTTGGCTGAGCAGGAAGCCGGTCATATCACATGGACACTGGATGATCTGGCAGTCAACCGGGAGGATGTGATCACCCTGAAAGACACCGCCGGTCACGAATACCCCTTCACCGCTGCTTTGGGCGGCAATCTGGACGGCCATGGGCAGGTCCTCAATACCACAGCAACGGCTTTCGTTTCTGTGACCGCCACGACCCAGAGCATGACACTGACCCTTGAAAACCGGGAGCATCCCGGTATCGTGGTACAGATCAACGGCACGGCCTATCCCATGTGCCTTACTGCCTGCCACGATTCCCAGAGCGACACCTATCTGTACGGCTATGCCCAGCTGCATGCCGGTGACCGGCTGACGGTCATCGACAATGTCAACGATACCGTGTACGATTATGACGATCTGGCCGGTACTCTGCGCTGGAACACCACTGATTTTCACCGGGGTGAAGCCGGCGAATTTGTGATGGACGATGACGGGCGCTATGTGCTGGAATTCAGCAAGGACGGAAACCGTCAGATCTATCTGACAAAGACCTTCGGCCCCACCTCTGACGAAGCCTACCGGATCCATTTTGGAATTGACGGAACGGCCCATGCGCCTCTGGAGGATACGCTTCTGGCTTCGGATTCCGCGCTGTTTCACGATTTTGCCTGGTATGTGGATGACGAAAATACCGTAAATGATTCCGACATTGCGGATCACATCGCCAAAAACGGCTTGCATGTCTATTCCGCCGCTTTGTATCTGGAAGCAGGAACCCAGTTTTATATTGAGAATACGGCGGCTTCTGTGGTCATCACCGGCGACCATTTGACCCAGGTTCTGGGCGCTGCCAATTGCTTCCGTTTAAACGGTCAGCTGATCGAGATCATCCAAAGCGGCACCTACCACATCCGGTATCTGCCCAGTCACGGCAGCATTTCCCTGGAACAGCTTTCCACCGGGTCTGTCGCGCAGGCGGCAAAAGAATTCGATATGCGGATCGCTGCCCTGCCCAGCAAGCTGGAGCTTTACTATCGGGAGGATATCCTGCAGCTTTACCGGCAATACCAGAAGCTGCCTTCGGTCATCCGGTCACAGCTGAAGGCATCGGCTAAGCTGGAAGCACTGTATCAAAACGCCGTGGCTTCTTCCGGGACTTTGTATTACATGAATACCCAGCACACGAATCATGTGTACAGCTCCAGGGAAGAATTGAGAGAGGCCTTCTACACCGATTTTTATTACTACATCGCCGCCTGTCACGGAACCGCCCGGCTGCGCAGCAACGGCATCAAAAACGCGGCGGACTTTATCAAGCTGGCGAAGGTATCTCCGGAGGCCGAGGAAACCGATTTTTATGAGATCGGGTTCGTAGCGGGAAGATATCTGCTGACATCCGACAGCAATGGCATTGCGGCAAACCAAAGTGAGAATACATTCATAGGCTTCTGCTATCACAACGGCCTGTATCAGGAGATTCTGCCCTTCCTGAGCCGCTATTTTGCCTACTGGAGAATCGACGAAGGCTATGCCACAGCGTCCAACTGCGGCGCGGATCTGTTTGCCGAAGGCTGGGCGCCTACCGTAGACATCACGAAATTCTTCTGCTTCGACGAAAACACATCCCCTGTCAGAACCGCCCGGATGATTGATTGCTTTACCAACACCGCCGGTGTGGTTTACGGTTTTGAACCGGCAGAGGTTTTGCCGGATATCCGTCTTCGTGGATATATCTTCGAAGGCTGGTATGATAATCCCCAGTTCAGCGGAGAGCCTGTCACCGAAACAGATCCTGCCCATATGCCCGCCGCGCTGTACGCAAAATGGAGCATGGATACGCAACAGCAGGATCGGGACGCTGCCGCTTTGGTGGATGTATACATCCACAACCTGAGCACACGGGCTGCCACCAGAAATCCGGTAACCGTAGGATACGCGAAAGCCATGTACGGTGCCCTCAGCGACAGCGGCAAGCGGTTGGTGGAAAACTATCCCGTGCTGCAAAAGTTTATTGCGCAGTATATACGCGCCAATTAACGCTTTATTCCGTACCAAAGCCTCCCTTGTGTAAAGGGTAAGCGAAGCGCAGTCGCGGTAGTGAATGGCTGTCCAATAGACAGCCAGAGCCGCGACCGGGCCGCCCGCAGGCGGTGGCCCGCAGGGCCGGAAGGATTGTCAAAAGCCAATCATTGACAACCCCTCAGTCAAAAATCGGTTTCGAAGTGCCGATTTTTCCCAGCTCCCCTTACACAGGGGAGCCTTGAGATGCCCCAAATTGAAACATACATTCTTAACTAGGAGGTATTCCTGTGAATCCCTTTTCCAGAACCGCGTTGCTGCTGGGCAGTGATGCCATGGAAAAACTGAAGCATTCCCGGGTGGCCGTATTCGGTCTGGGCGGTGTAGGCGGCTATGTGGTGGAAGCGCTGGCCAGAAGCGGCATCGGCGCGCTGGATCTCATTGACCACGACACCATCAGCCCCACCAATATCAACCGCCAGCTTTTCGCCCTCCATTCCACCATCGGCATGGATAAGGCCGAAGCCGCAAAGCTGCGGGTGCTGGATATCAACCCGGAATTGACGGTTACGGTCCATAAGACCTTCTACGGTCCGGACACGGCGGAGCAGTTTGATTTCTCCAAATACGACTATATCGTCGATGCCATTGATACGGTCACTGCCAAGCTGGCGCTGATTGCGCAGGCAAAGGCTGTCGGTACCCCCATCCTCTGCTCCATGGGCACCGGCAACAAGCTGGATCCCGGAAAATTCCAGATCGCTGATATTTCCAAAACCTCCGTCTGCCCGCTGGCAAGAGTCATGCGCAAGGAGTGCGCCAAGCGGGGCTTTCAGGGGGTAAAGGTGCTGTTTTCCACGGAAGACCCCATCGCTTCTTCCGAAGCCGGCACAGAAGAGCTGCCCGTGGGCAGAAGATCCCTCCCCGGCAGTGTGGCTTTTGTGCCATCGGTGGCAGGTCTCATGATCGCGGGAGAAGTCATCAAAGATTTGATCCGTTAATCCGTGTTATAAGCACCCCTTTAAAAAGTCTTGCAAAACCCGGACTGCTGTATAGACAAATCCGGAAAAAGCATGTATAATATTTTGTAAGAGGTTTTGTGACCCTATCTTAAAGCTAATATGGAGTGTGATAAACATGAAATTGATCATTAAGAACAATTACGATGACATGTGCGCATGGGCTGCCCAGCACATTGCCGATGCCATCAATAACCACAAGGAAGACCGTCCCTTTATTCTGGGTCTGCCCACCGGTTCCTCTCCCCTGGGTGTCTACAAGCGCCTGATTGAGAAGAACAAGGCCGGCGAAGTCACCTTCAAGAATGTTGTTACCTTTAACATGGATGAGTATGTCGGTCTGCCCCGTGAGCATGACCAGAGCTACTGGTACTTCATGCACGACAATTTCTTCAATCACATCGACATCCCCGCTGAGAACATCAACATCCTCAACGGCATGGCCGAGGATCTGGAAGCCGAGTGCCAGCGCTATGAAGACAAGATCGCTTCCTACGGCGGCATCGACCTGTTCCTGGGCGGCTCCGGTGTTGACGGCCACATTGCTTTCAATGAGCCTTTCACCAGTCTTACCTCCCGTACCGGTGTTCGCGCGCTGACTGAAGACACCCTGATCGTCAACTCCCGCTTCTTTGATAACGACCCCAACAAGGTTCCCAAGACCGCTCTGTCCGTGGGTGTCGGCACTGTCTGCGATTCCAAGCAGGTTCTGCTGCTGATCAGCGGCCACAACAAGGCTCGCGCTCTGCGCCACTGCGTAGAAGGCGGCGTTGACCACGCATGGACCATCAGCGCTCTGCAGCTGCACAAGGACGGCACCGTTGCCTGCGACGAGGCTGCCTGCGGCGAGCTGAAGGTGGATACCTACAAGTACTTCAAGGAAATCTACAAGAACGAGAAGTAAGATTATGCAAGAGAAGAGCCCTCCGGAAAACCGGAGGGGTCATTTTTATAGGAATTTCAGCAGGCCCAGAATCAGCAGATGTACCGGATAAAATGCATAGCAGGTAAATTGGAACCACTTGCTGTGGTACCCCTGCCTGCCGTGATAGAGCCAAATGGGGATCAGTGCCAGCAGGGCGAAATTTTGCCGGACAAAGAACAGGGTGCTGCCCAGGAAAGATAATTCGTAGGTGAAGCCTCCCAGCAGTTCTGCGCCGATATACCACAGGCAGAGGAATTGCCCCAGGAAGCACCACCATGTCCGCCTGCGGAAGAAGTAAAAGACCAGCACAGTCAGAATGCCTGCGTGGTAGAAATCCACCATGGTTACAAGACCCAAAACATATCCCAATACAACGGTAGCCGCACCTACCAGGATCC
>JAZURG010000005.1:0-8852 GCA_045606145.1 Faecousia sp. | reverse complement strand
CATAGCGATACATCCTGCCACTCCTTTCTACACGATGGCGGGAACCTTAATCCGGATATTGGTTCCCTTACCCGGTTCACTGGTAACCGTAAGGCCATAGCCATAGCCGTAATACAGCTCGATCCTGGAGTGGATATTCTTCAGGCCAATGCTCTGCTTATTCCGGTGGCCAAGCTCTGTAAAGTTCGCTTCCTCCTCCAGCATCCGCTGCAGCTGCTCCAGCTGCTCCGCTTCGATGCCCTGACCGTCATCGTGGATATCGATCAGCAGATGCTGCTGCCCGGCCTGTCCCCGGATGGTGATGGTGCTGCCGCAGGCACAAAATTTCAGGCCATGGTAAAGGGCATTTTCCACCAGCGGCTGCAGCACCAGCTTCAGCACCTTCTGCTGGCGGAAATCCTCCGGCATATCCACCACCAGCTGAAACCGGTTATCAAACCGGATTTGCTGAATGGTCACATAGTCCCGGACATGTTCCAGCTCTTCCTCAATGGTCACCAGCTCGCTCTGGGTTTTCAGGGCGTAGCGGAACATATTGCCCAGGGCCAGGGACATGGTGGAAATTCTGTCGTTTCCGTCAATTTCCGCGATGCTGTTAATGGTCTCCAGCGTATTGAACAGGAAATGGGAGTTGATTCTTGCCTCCAGGGATTTCATCTGGGCATCCAGCACCACCAGCTTATCATGGTAATCCTGTTTGACGGATGCGTTAAGCCTGTCCACCATGGTGTTATAGCCATGATAGAGTGTACCGATCTCATCATGGCGGCTTAAGTACTGATTGGACAGCTCCAGCGAATGGCCCCGCTGGGATACCATCTGGCGGCTCAAATTCTCAATGGGCCGCACAATCTGCCGGGATACGAGATACGCGAGGATCAAGGATGCCACCATGCAGACAGCCAGCGCCGTCAGGGTCATAGTAGCGGTTACCTGAAAATGCTCCTGAAACAGCCCCGCATAATCCACCACCGCAGTCAGGCGAAGCGGAGAAAGCTTCAGCTCCGTCTGCATAACCCGGCGGCTGGACTCGTCGAAGATCCGGTCAATCTCATAATAATTGGTATACAGCACGTCGTTGGTAGCGGTGTTGTCGATGGTCAGCAGGGTGATATCCGGCATGGTATTGGCCGCGCTCAAATCGAAAATCTCCGGGTCCACATCGATCACCAGAACGCCCCGGGTTTCATGGGTATATACATCCTTCAGGCACTGGGACAAAAACACGGACCGCTTGTCGCCGGTGAACATCTCGTGGGATTCCGCCCGGCTGATGTAGAGTTTTCCGTCCAGTTTCAGGGTCTCCTCGTACCACGATGCATTCGCGAAATCAAAATTGACGTTTATACTCCCGTTTATGGCGTTGGAGTAGCTGAACACATAGCCGCAGGGGGTGATGACATAGATACCGTAGATATGCTCATCGGAATAAAGGCGGCTCTGGCAGGTTCGGGAAAAATTCTGGGAAGCCTTGTAAAATTCATACACCGGCGGTTTCTCATCCGGGTTTGCGAAATCATCCAGATTCTGAATAATGGTGGTTCCGTCGTGATAGTAGAAATTAAACAGGCTGGTGGTCTGCACAATGGAGTCCAGGGTATCGTTGGCTGTTACGGCTGCGTTGTCAAACAGCTGGGTGCAGATGGTATCCATCCGGGCGTAGGTGGTTTTGGTATAGCTTATATACGAAAACAGCGCCATCACCAGCAGCGGTACGGTGGTCAGTGCACTGAAGATCAGAAAAATTCTGGTTCGCAGCTTCATGGTATTCCTCCTTATCTAAAAATTGTATACCATTAAATCCAACCAAAGTATACCACTTCGGTCATAAAATGTAAATAGCAATTGAGCAAACCCCTTGCTCATAAATAAGAAAAGGAGGACCCCGCAATGAAAATCGAAAAAATCCTGGCACTGGTTCTTGCTCTGGTAATGGTTATCGGCCTCTTCGCAGGCTGCGGTAACAATCAGAATGAGAACAACGATTCCCCCAAGTCTACCGACGCAGCTTCCACCGCCGATGGCTACGACCATCAGGCCATTGAGAATGCCGGCGAAATCACCATCACCATGATGGTTTCCGGCGTGGCCTACGAGAATGACTTCGAGACCGAGACTCTGCCCAAGCTGATCAAGGAGAAGTGGCCCAACGTCACTCTGGAAGTTACCAAGCTCCCCGATGACAACTACTACACCTCCCTGAAGACCAAGCTGGCTTCCGGCGAGTGCCCCGACATCATCCTGACCCAGCCCATGTACGCTGGCCAGAACTCCTGCTACGCTATGGCAGAGGCCGGCTACCTGGTTTCCCTGAATGATCTGGACTGCATGCAGGGCCGTCAGGACGTCGCTTCCGTTACTTACCAGGGCGACATCGTTGCCGCTTCCAACACCATCTCCATCCTGGGTTGCTTCTACAACAAGGATATGTTCGCTTCCGTCGGTATCACCGAGGTTCCCCAGACTTGGGACGAGTTCCTGGCTGCTTGTAAGGCTCTGCAGGACGCCGGCATCCAGCCCATCGTCATGGGTGACAAGGATCAGTACGTGCTGCAGTTCGGTCTGTATCAGATCGCTGCCAACGAGATCTACTCCCAGAACCCCGATTTCGACGTTCAGCTGAGAACCGGCGAGACCAAGTTCACCGACGAGGGCACTTGGGACAAGGTTCTGGAGATGTACAAGACTCTGTACGACAACAAGTACATTGACGCTTCCCAGTCTCTGGGCTACGGCGCTTCTCAGGCCATGACCGACTTTGTCGACGGCAAGGCCGCTATGACCTTCGACGGTTCCTTCAACGTTGCCGCTCTGACTGTCGGCGACTTTGAGTGTGGCTACTTCCCCATCCCCGGCACTCAGGGCGTGTACACTGCTACCTGCCTGGGCGCTGGCTACAGCATCTACAGCGGCTCTGACTACATCGACGAGTGCAAGCAGATTCTGGACTACTGGATGGACGGTCAGTCTGACGTTTGGGATGCCAACCTGGCTACCGGCCGTGTCATCGCCACCTACGGCGAGGGCGCTGATGCCACTCCCAACTACGACATGTTCAAGCCCTTCATCGATCTGCTGAATGAGGGCAAGGGCTTCTACTGGTGCAACCAGGCTTGGCCCGCCGGTACTGAGGTTGAGATGGAAGTTCTGTTCAGCGAAATGGTTGGCGGACAGGGCACCACCATCGACAACATCACTCAGGGCATGCAGGCTAAGTTCGAGGACCTGCTGGAAGACTAAGGAATAACTGATAACAAGCGGCCTTAATGGTTACATTAAGGCCGCTTGTTTAAAAAGGTTTAGAAAGGAAAAAAGCTTATGGAGAAAAGAACGCTGAAAAGGCGGGGGAATACGTCTCCAACCTTTACCAATAAGATGTATTTCTTTTTAATACCGGCACTGGCATTTTTCCTTATATTCTGGATCTATCCGGTACTGCAGTTGTTTTACTATAGTATTACAAACTTTAACGGTATTAATTACAACTACGACTTTGTAGGTTTCAGCAACTATCTCAAGGTTTTGACCAACGGAACGCTGGCCAATTCCATGAAAAACACTTTGATCTACGCCATTGTGACCGTCGTGGCCAGCAACCTGATTGGTCTGGCTGTGGCAATGATTTTGAACACGAAGATTCGCTTCAAGGGGTTGTTCCGCACGTGCGCCTACTTCCCGGCACTGTTCAGCGCCATCGTGGTAGGCTTTATCTGGTCTTACGTGTACATGCCCGGCTCCGGTATGATCGCCAACCTGATCTCGATTCTCGGCGGCGACGGAACCCGGTTCAACCCGTTGGGTAACTATACAGTCGCACTGATTGCCATCGCGGTAGTCGAGATCTGGAAGGGCTTTGGCACGACCATGATCATCTATCTTGCCGGCTTACAGACTGTGGACGAAACGCTGCTGGAGGCCGGCCGCATTGACGGCTGCACCGAGTGGCAGATGATGCGCTATGTCAAGCTGCCGCTGATCTCCTCGACCATTACCATCAATGTGATCCTGTCCGTCATTGCGGGTCTGAAGGCCTTTGACTATTCCTTCATTATGACCCACGGCGGCCCGGGCAAGTCCACCAAGACCCTGATGTATCAGGTTTACGAGACAGCTTTTACGGATATGAAGATGGGTCGTGCAAGCGCCTTCTCGGTGCTGGCATTTGCGGCCATCATCATCATCACCATTCTCATGCTGATCTACATGAATAAGAAAGAGGTGGAACTGTAATGACAGGAAACCTCAACGCCAAAAAGACCCTGCAAAAGGCGCTGCTGTATCTTGCGATCATCGTTTTCTGCGTGATCGTCATCTCTCCGCTGGTCATTGTGTTTTCCAGTTCTTTGCGCACGCCTGAAAACCAGACGTCGCCTTTGAACCTGTTTATCGAGTTTTCCGGTGCCAGCTATTTCCGCGCCTTTAGCAACATGAACTATCTGATGGAACTGCTCAACAGCATTATGACGACTGCGGGCTCGGTTCTGGTCATTGTGGTCATCGCAACCATGGCGGCCTATCCCATTGGCCGAATCAAGACCAAGCTGGCCAAGTTCCTCTACTATTTCTTCATTTCGGGTCTGATCGTTCCCTCTCAGATGGTTATCGTGCCCATTGCGCAGACCATCAGCCGACTGGGTATTCCCAACAACAGATTTACCCCCATGCTGATGTTCATTACCTGTTCGCTGCCCTTCTCGGTCTTCCTCTTCGCCGGATTTATGAAGAGTGTGCCGGTGGAAATTGAAGAGGCGGCGTACATTGACGGCGCTACACTGCCCCG
Source organism: Faecousia sp. (assembly GCA_045606145.1). Taxonomy (GTDB): domain Bacteria; phylum Bacillota; class Clostridia; order Oscillospirales; family Oscillospiraceae; genus Faecousia. The sequence continues at coordinate 4,072 of JAZURG010000005.1, read as the reverse complement.
CCGTTTTTCCACGGTGGTTTTCCCGCTGCTGCAGCCCGCCGTTGTTTCCTGCGTGATCACGCAGGGCCTGTGGATCTGGAATGACTATTTCTATCCCATGGTGTTTGTCTCCAAGAAGGCGCAGTATTCGCTGCCGGTCGGTATGCTTCAGTTCCTGGGCGATAAGGAAAACCCCGCCCAGTGGAATGTGCTGTTTGCCGCCTGCGTATTGTGTGCGCTGCCGCTGATTGTGGCCTTCCTGCTGCTGCAGAAACAGTTTGTGAACGGCATTGCCGCCGGTGCAGTAAAGGGATAACCCATGAAGTCTGCAAACAGACTGGCGTATGTTTGGGATTTCTACAAATGGCAGATCCTTGGCGCGGCAGTTGTGGTGGTTCTCGGTCTCTTCTTTCTGATCTCGTCGCTGTTCCAAAAGGAATGTGCCCTGTCGGTCATGCTGATTGATTGCGGCACCGAAGTGAGTCAGCAAGCCATGGAGCGGGAGCTGCTGCAGGCGCTGCAGCTGGATAAAAGGCAGTATACCGTAGAAATGCAAAACAGTCTTATGTTTGATAACACCGAAGCCGGGGGATACGCGATGACGAGTATCTCCCGCTTCTTGGCAGATATCGGAAGCCAAAAGCTGGACGTTTGCGGTATGCAGGAGAGCAGTTTTCTGGAATACAGCAAGGCCGGCACCTTTCTGGATCTGCGGGAATGCTTTACGCAAGAGCAATTGCAGACGCTTTCCCATGCATGGGTCGTGGCCGAGGACGGCAGCATTATCGGACTTTACGCAGACGAGCTTCCCGGCATGGAAAAAAACGGCTGCTATGACTCGCCTGACGCAAGGGGCGCCGTTGGTATTGTGTACAATACCACGCGTCTGGACATGGCGAAGGCATATTTGATGTACCTGGCGGCAGTGCCGGAATGAACGGAGGAACACTGTGGGTATTTTTGCAGTGGATGGAAAGCTGGCCCGGTTTCTAAACCGGCTGGGCAGCTTGTTCGTGCTGAATATTCTGACTGTGATTTGCTGCGTTCCTGTTTTTACGGCGGGAGCGGCCATGACGGCGCTGTATACCAGTACACTGCGCATCACACGCAAGGAAGAGGGCCATATTGTCACGGGCTACTTCAAGGCCTTTGCCGCCAACTTCAAGCAGGCCACCAAGGTCTGGCTCTTGGGCGGCGCGGCCATTGCCTTTATGGCATTTGACATCTGGCTGCTCAAAAATATGGAGGGCACCTTTGGTCAGGTTTACCGGATCCTGCTCTTCCTGTTGATCCTGTTTGTGATGATGCAGCTGCTGTATGCCTTCGCGCTGATGGCGCGCTTTCAAAACACCGTTGGCAACACCCTGAAAAACGCCATCGTCCTGTCGGTGGGAAAAATCGGCCCGGCGCTGGTCGTTTTGCTGGCGATGGCGCTTCCTGTTTTGCTGCTTATGATCTCTTACCGCCTGGTGGTGGTAGATATTCTGCTGGGTATTTCCGGCCCGGTGTATTTGACAAGTTTTTATTTTACTTCCTTGTTCAAACGGTTTGAAAAAGAAGAGCCCACGTGTGACTGACAAGCTGAGCGGCCAAAGCGCGACGGGCATTTCCCAATCTGAACCGAATGAACCGAATGAGCGGAGGGACGGCATTGAACAGAGAAATTTGGAAAAATCCTGAAAAGGAAGCCGCGTTGGATCAGAGCCAGAATCCTCTCTGGTTCTGGAACGATAAGCTGGAAAATGATGAGCTGCTGCGTCAGATGGAGCTGATGAGCAGTGTGGGCGTCAAGGCCAACATCCCTCACGCGCGAACCAACGGGGGAGAAGGCTTCATTGGCGGCTATCTGGACGAGGAGTGGTTTGACCACATTCGTACCGTCCTGGAGTACAAGAAGGAAAAGCAGGAACCTGTGTGGCTGTACGATGAGATGGACTGGCCGGCGGGCACCTGCAACCAAACCATTACCCTTGATGAAAACAACCGGGAAAAGTATCTGACCTTTGAGCGTTTTGAAGTGCCGGCAGGCCAGCCTTTCCGTGCCCAGCTCCGGGAACTGACCGGCAAGTGGCTGGGCGGGTTGACCCCCGACTCGGATTTGAGCCAGTACGCCCTCAATGTCTTTGTGGTGGACGCACAGACCCAGGAGCCGTATGACCTGTCGGGGTATCTGCACTATCTGATGTTCGGCCCCGAGCTGGAGTTTAAGAGCGACCGGGACGCCATTGCCTATCTGGTAAAGGTCAATATCGACCCCTACAATCAGGGCGGCAACGGGCTGGTCAACTATCTGGACGCTTCGGTGACCGAGAAATTTCTGGCGTCGACCTACGACGTGTACTACGAGCAGTGCAAGGAGTACTTCGGCGATACCATCAAGGCGGTCTTTAATGACGAAACCCGCATGGGACACGCCTTTGCGTGGTGCGATGAGTTCCCCGCGGCATTCCGGGAGCGCAAGGGCTACGATCTGATGAAGTGCCTGTACCTGCTGCCGCTGGACGATCCCAGAGCGGGCAGAGTGCGCTGCGATTATTTTGATGTGCTGGCATACCTGTTCCAGAACAATTACTTTGGAAAGCTTCAGGGCTGGTGCGCGCAGCACGGCATCAAGCTCTTTGCCCATCTGCTGGGCGAGGAAACCATTTTCTCGCAGGCAAGATACAGCGGAGATTACTTGCGCCAGAACCGATATCTGGATATTCCGGGCGCCGACCATCTGGGCAAGGGCATCGGAAGTCTGAACATCAAGTACACCGCCTGCGGCGCCCACTCTTACGGAAAGCCCATCACGGCGGTGGAGGTCTTTGCCGGCTGCGGCTGGGATATGACCTTTGAGGAATATATCCGAATGATTACCTGGATGTACCAGCAGGGCATGCAGATCATCATCAATCACGGCTTCTTCTATTCCGACCGCGGCAACCGCAAGAACGACTGGCCGCCCTCGCAGTTCTTCCAGTGGAAGGGCTTTGACCGCATGGCACAGGGCAACGCCATGGTCAGAAGACTGCATTACGCCATGACCGGCGGCTACAATGAAGCCGACATTTTGGTCTATCACCCCATGGAGAGTTTCTGGTATAATTATATTCCGGACAACCGGTTCACCCATGGATTCTTTGAGGGTGCGTTTGTCGGCAACAAAAAGGCAGAAAAAATCGACCATGAGCTGCAGCTTTTGCTCAACGGTCTGATGTCCAGAAATCTGGACTTTGATTTGCTGCATCAGGACGCGCTGGAAAACTTCGCGGTGGAACACGGAAAGATCGTCAACAAGCGCTCGGGACAGAGCTTCTCCGTGCTGGTGCTGCCCATGTGTCAGATCCTGTCTGTGTCCGCGGCGCAGCTGTGCGAGCAGTTCCTCAACGCCGGCGGAAAGATCTACGCCCTGGACGACATTCCCGAAATGGGCTTTACCGCCCGGGAGGACGAGGCGCTCAAGGAAATCATGAGCCGCGTTGCAGCCCATGACGGCTTCAAGCTCTTCACTACCGAACAGACCGAGCAATTGTACGCCGAGATCCGGGGCAATATTCCCCATCCGGTGGAAATCATTTCCGGCTGCGCCGAAACGGTTAACCACCATCCCTGCTACGGAAACTATTTGATCGATCCGTATATCCATACGGGCGAGGATATTTCCGGCGTCATGTTCAACCGATATCGCAAGGACGACAGCCGCCACACCCTCTTTATGAATTACGGCAGCGCGGTTGAGACCGTTCAGGTTCGGGTGCGCTCCGAAGGGTGCCGGCCCACGGTTTGGGATACCTTTACCGGTGAGATCAAAGACGCGCAGGTCATCTCCTGCGACGGGGCGGATTACGTCGTGCAGCTGGAGCTGCCGACAACGCACGGCGTTGTTTTGGTGACCGACGCGCAGTAAGTGCGTGCGGGCACGATGAAAAAGTGGTTGCAGACGCTTCGACGTAAGACCGCCGGGCGCAACATAACAATGTAATTCAACACGAATTTGCCTACTCCACCCCAATAGGCTCTTTCGTGTGAAAAAAAGGAGGAAAAACCGGTTCACTCACGGTGCGGCAGTGTGGAGACCTGTCGTAAAGCCCCCGGGATTCTACTTCCCGGA
>JAZURG010000004.1:0-2099 GCA_045606145.1 Faecousia sp. | reverse complement strand
ATTCGCACGGAAATGCGGTATGAAGCTTATGGAAGTCAGGACCTTCTATCCCGATGCTCTCAAAATATTGGGTAAGAAGCTGAACCTTGTGACCAGAGTTTCCATGTTGGTGGCCGAAAAGAAAAAGCAGGTTATGATTCTGCATTTGATGCTGAATTAAAGAACCCCGGAATTGGAGTGGTCCTTATTAACTCCAATTCCGGGGCTTTTCATTTTAACTTGAAATTTATACGATTCCCATGGCGATTTCCACCAGCAGGGCGACGATAACTACCAGGGCAGAAATGATGAAGCCATGAATCATAGGACGGATGCCTGCCTTCTTCATGCTGGAGAAAGAGGTGTTCAGACCGATGGCTGCCAATGCACAGACCATCAAGAATTTACTTGCGCTCTTGGTGCCGGACACTACCTCTGCCGGAATGGGGAAGATGCTTGCCACGATGGACATCGCTAGGAAACCCAGAATAAACCAGGGGAAGATCTTTACGATGGAGAAATTGGCTTTCAGCTCGTTGCCGTCCTTTTGATTTACAAGGGCTTCCTTGCGCTTGATGTTGAGCTGGATAAAGGCGAAGGTAATGACGGTGGGAATGATTGCCAAGGTACGGGTCAGCTTCACCATGGTGGCAAAGTCGCCTGCACCCTCGGAAAAGGCATAGCCGGTGGCAACGACAGAGGAAGTGTCATTGACCGCTGTACCTGCCCAGATGCCAAAGGCTTCGTCGGTCATGCCCAAAGCTCTGCCCATAATGGGGAACAGCACGATCATGGCCATATCGAACAGGAAGGTGGCAGACATGGCATAGGCCACATCGTTATCGTCCGCATCAATGGTCGGTGCAATGGCTGCGATAGCACTGCCACCGCAGATACCCGTACCGGCGGAAATCAGATTGCTCAGCTTCCAGTTCAGCCCCAATGCCTTACCGATGAAGTATCCGCCGCCAAAGCAGGTCAGCAGGGTGAACACCATGACTGTCAGGGACATTTTGCCCACATGGAGAATGGTGGAAATATTCAGCGACAGGCCCAGCAGGATGATTGCAAATTTCAAAATTTTCTTGGAAGTGAATTTCAGCCCGGACGCAAATACATCAGTCTTGCGGACGAACTGATTCAGAAACATACCGATAAACATGGCGATGACCGCAGAGCCGATCAGATGGATGGGCAGCAGGCTTTCCAGCCAGCAGGCAAGAGCCGCAATCGCTACCGACAGTACAATGCCGGGAAACAGCTTGATGATCTTCATAGGAATTCTCCTTCTTTTTTACATTCGTGCTTGATTATACCAGCAAATTGCAATAAAATGAAATTATCATTTATTATCAACCGATAAAGTGAAATGATAAGGAGAACGCTATGCTGGATTACAGAGTGCTGACCTTTTTGACCCTTTACGACGAAATGAATTACCGCAGAACAGCGGAGAAGCTGAATATGACCCAACCGGGCGTGACCCAGCACATTCATTATTTGGAGAAATACTATGGTGTGAAGCTGTTTGAATATGATGGACGAACCCTATCCAAAACAAAGCAAGCGGAACAACTGAAGCAGTATTTTGAAAGTGTGCGAGCTGAGGAACTGTCCTTGAAAGAGGGTTTTGTTCAGAAAGATTCTATACATCTGAAAGTCGGTGCCACGAAAACTATCGGTGAGTATGTGATTGTTCCTACCATTCAGGCGTTCCTTTCACAACCTAGCCGTAGCCTTGATTTAGCTGTCGATAATACCGAGAATCTTCTCACCCTTCTTTGCCATGGAGAAATGGATTTTGCCGTAATCGAGGGCGTTTTCGACAAGGAGCGGTATCCCTATCACCTGTTTAAGAAAGAGCGGTTTGTGGGCATCTGTGGTAAGGGCCATCCATTTGCGGATCGTACTGTATCTTTGGGAGACATATTTCAGGAGAAACTGATAGTTCGAGAGCCGGGTTCTGGTACCCGCAGGCTTTTGGAGCAAGCGATAGCAGACAGAGGATACTCCCTGGATAGCTTTCAAAGCTGTTCGTCCATCAGTAATTTTTCTGTGATCTGTGAGTTAGTTGCCAAGAACGGCGCAATCACCTTCGCTTATGAGCCAATCGCAAACAG
>JAZURG010000003.1:0-2619 GCA_045606145.1 Faecousia sp. | reverse complement strand
CTGAGCGCAATTATCATGGGTCAGAGAGTCCGTGCCGCCAGACAGGCTAAGAAAATGAAGACTGAGGAGCTCGCCGAGAAGGTAAACATCGCTGTCGAGTCTATCGGTCACATTGAGTGCGGTGCCAGAAAGCCCAGCCTCACCCTCCTGTACAACATTGCGGAGATACTTGAAGTTTCTCTGGATTATCTCACCGGCAGAACACCTACTACCAATGACGGCCTCATTCATGAATTTGCAGACCACAATGATCTGACACCCGAGCAGGCTCAGATGCTTCTGGAGCTTTCCAAGAGTATGATCCCTATTATCAAGAAGAGATCTTAATGACCATAAATCTTGCTGCCTCTACACAGGGGCAGCATTCTTTTTTGTTCCTTCGACAGATTGTGACGGATTTCGAATGAGCAGTTTGGTATATTCTACCTATCTGATACAATTCGTGTCAAGATCAGAAATAACGGAGGTACAAACATGAACGTAAAAAATCTTCTCAGCGGCATGGAAAGCCGTGCCATGGATACCCAGTTCCAACAGGATATCTGTGCCCTATACTTCCCCAAGGACTACGGGGATACAGAGCCGGACTGTAAAGCAGGGTATGAGCATTTACTTCCCCTGCTGACTGACGAGCAGAAAATGAGTCTGGAGCAAATGGAACAGGCCTATATCCGGCGCCGGAACTACGCATCCCAGTATGGTTTTAAGTGCGGCCTCTTTGGCGCCTTCCGTCAGTTCTTTGGTTGCTCTAACGCAAAAGATGGCGGGTTCCAGGATCTTGTCGCAGACGACCTTTTGACGCAGCCCAAGATGCAGCGGCATCATGAAAACTTCGCCAACATCGAGCTTTGCAACGAACTGGACCGTTCTATCATGGACGCTCTGAGTGAAGAAAACAAGGAGCACATGGTAAGCATCGCCTGTGCCTGGCAGCAGCGGGTCTACAGTGCAGCTTTTGATGGCTTCTACTGTGGCTACAGGGCTGCCTATGATCTGATGGAGGATCTTATGCCGCTGGTCAAGGTGGAGAACATGGACAAAATTCTGACCATGGAATACTATATGGGTTACATCAAGCCTTATAGCGAGGTCGAGCGCCTTCGTGATATGGCTGCATAAACAAAAAATCGGGGAGCAACGTATCAAAACGCTGCTCCCCTTTTCAATTGATCAAAGCCTTGCTATCAGATTCGTTCCGTTATCCTTTAGCCATTTCTTTCGTATTTTATAGTCTGGTAAGACTTTTTCCACTTCAGTCCAGAACCTGTCAGAATGGTTCAATTCCTTCCTGTGACAAAGTTCATGAACAATCACATAATCGAGTACCTCAGGTGGAACAAGTGCAAGCAGGCAGTTAAAGTTCAGGTTCCCTTTGCTGCTGCAGCTTCCCCATCGGGTACGTTGTGAGCGAATAGCGATTTGATTATAGGTCACTCCTACGAGCGGAGCAAAGTGCCTTGCTCGTTCAGTAACCAGAATGCGGGTTCTTTCACGTAGTTCCTTCAGCTCCGAATCCGTTAGTTTCTCTTCATTCCGGGGAACACGGTTGGTAAGATGTTTTTCTATCCAGTCAGATTTACTTTCTACGAATCTTTTGATAGCGTCCGACCGCATCCGTTTCGGACAGCGTACAACAATGCTCCCGTCAGGCATGATCTGAATCACGATGGTCTTCCGGGCACTTCGAATAATTTGATATGATAAGGTCATTCCTAATACCTTCCAACTTATTTATCAGTATTGTATCATTGCGCAGATACTTAGTCAACGAGAAGGACTTCTTGACGGATGTATCAGAATTTGAGATAATATAGAAAACTATGAAAGGAGCTTCCCTATGGCCAGACTGATTTTCCATATTGATGTGAACAGCGCGTTTCTCTCCTGGGAAGCTACCCGCAGAGTCAGTCTGGGAGAAGAAGATATCAGACTCATTCCTTCTGCCATCGGAGGAGATCGGGATAAACGTACCGGCGTCATCCTGGCCAAGTCCATTCCTGCCAAGAAATTCGGCATCAAGACGGGCGAACCGGTGGCCATGGCACTGCGTAAGTGCCCGGATCTGTTCCTGGCAAGGCCAGATTTCCGCCTTTATGAGGAATCCTCCAAGGCATTCATGGACATCTGCCGGGAATACGCACCAGTGGTCGAGAAATACTCCATCGACGAGTGCTTCCTGGATATGTCCGGTACCCATAAGATCTATCCGGATCCAGTCGCCATTGCCCATACCATCAAGGACAAGATCAGAGATACATTGGGTTTTACGGTGAACGTCGGAATCGGCGACTGCAAGATCCTCGCAAAGATGGCCAGTGACTTCGAAAAGCCCGATAAAGTCCATACGCTGTACCGCCATGAGATCCCCCAGAAGATGTGGCAGCTCCCGGTCCGGGATCTGTTCTCAGTGGGCTCCTCTACTGCTGAAAAGCTGGAGAAGGCCAGAATTCGCACAATAGGTGATCTTGCAAACACACCTTTGGATCGGGTTCAGCGGCTCGTTGGCATTAAAATGGGTAAGCAGATCCACGATTATGCCAACGGAATCGATGACTCCCCTGTCCTGGCAGCCCCTGAGGAAGCCAAGGGATACAGCATTTCTACCACCCTGGAAGAAGA
>JAZURG010000002.1:0-27614 GCA_045606145.1 Faecousia sp. | reverse complement strand
GGTCAAGGGGCGCTACGAGCAAAAGCGCCCCCTTGACAATCCCCCGCCGCCAGTAAGATGGCTCGTATGGGAATTCGTACACCGAAACCTGGAAGCATATACCGTACAACCTATGTTCAGTACATAACATACTGCACTTCTATTTCCATCTCCTTGGGTTTTGTATCCTTTCCCACTGCCATAAACCCAATTACAACAGAAGGCCTATGCCGTACCATCGTAAGTGCGCGCGGGAGGGGTACATAGGGGAGGGACGGCTTTGAATGCGGGAGCAATGAACTCAGTTCCTCCCCTATCCCGACTTCTTTGGTTACTTTCTTGTTCGGCGACAAGAAAGTAACACCACCTCATATACGCTGTGCGGTTGAGATTCTAAAATCTATACTTTTTTGACAAACTGAAGCGGTGGGCATTGCCCACCGCTTTTGCTTTATCTTCTTGCAATCCAGCTCCAGACAGAGCTGAAAAACAGCCGGATATTGCTGACCCAACCCATACGGGTTTCCTTTTCACCGATCCGCAGCACTCTGCGGCTGGTAGGACGGCTTGCCTCCCACATGGGAAGCGGATAGCAGTTAGGGTCGCCGCATCTGGCAAAATTGGTCAGATAATCCACCATCTGCTGAGACAGCTCCAGATCCTTTTCTTCCATTGGCCGCCAGCAGTTGTCCAGCGTGCCAAACCAGTACCACAGGTCACTGCCATGGAAAGCACCCCGCTTATCGCCGGGCATTTTCCGGTCAAAGAACCATGCGAAGCTGCTTCGCTTGCCCTCTCTTGCCTGATCCGCGCAGTAGTGCCGGGCCACCCGGGCCAGCTTGCCCCGGATCACATCCCGGCTGGTGGAGCCGACCATGTAGGGAATATTTTTCTCCTGTCCGGCACGCAGCTGCCGGATGGGATTCTCCGCAATAAAGGTGCCGTCCACGCAAGGACCGCAGTGGTTCCACACATGGCGGTTCTTCTTTGCCTGGACCTTCCATGCGTCCAGCAATTTTTCAACTTCCAATTCCCGCAATTGCCGCAAATTCTTACAGCCGGCTTCTTCCATTACGGCATTCCAGAATCTGTACCGCTTATTGGCAGACTTCACCGGGAAGTTCCGCAGCCAACCGCCGCCGCTGACCATCACCGCCCGGGAGAACAGGCCGTAAGTCAGCGGACTCAGACAATGGTGCTGCACGCTCATTGCGCCGGCGCTTTGGCCCATAACGGTCACCTTTCCGGGGTCGCCGCCGAAAGCGGCAATGTTGTCCTGGATCCATTGCAGCGCCGTCATCTGATCGTACAAACCGTAATTGCCGGTATGTCCCGCTTCCCCGTCGGCCTCTTCAAAACAGGCAAAGCCCAGAGGGCCTACCCGGTAGTTCAGCGTCACCGCGATAACTCCCTTTGTGGGCCAGACAGGGTCATCAAAGGGTTTTTCATGGCCGCAGCCGCTCTGATAAGCGCCGCCATGGATATATACCAGCACAGGCAGGCGGCTGCCCTTTTTCACCGTTTCCGGGATCCAGATGTTCAAAAACAGGCAGTCTTCGCTGTAGGTATAACTGTCCCCTTCCCGGAATTCCTTATGATAAAAGCTTTTTGCCAGTTCTTCTTCCGTTTGAAATGCCCGATCCTGCCAGCAGCAGGCGCCGTAACGGGAAGCGTCATATACACCCTCCCATGCGGTTACCTGTTTGGGATATTCCCACCGGCCGGCAGTGGCATAACGGATGCCCTTAAAGGCCACCACACCGGGGACTTTGCAGGTAGTACCCTGCACGATGCCGCAGGGGGTCTTGATCAAATAAGCCATAGCGGTCTCCTTTCCGGATCCTTTGCTCAGATTTGCTTTGATTATAGCACACCGCAGCGCCGCTGGCAAGCAAAAGGAATATCATCCATTCATAAAAGCTTTCTTGCCCTTTGATATATCCTAACCCCTTGTGGTATTCTATAAAAAAAGCAAGGAGGAACAACATTGTTTGATAGACCCATCCGCATGCCCTTCGGCCTGCGTACTGTAAAAACTGCCGTTGCCATTATTTTCGCCATGACCGTAGTCGACTTTTACGGTGCCACCACTTCCAAGCTGATCTTCGCCATGCTGGGAGCCATGACCGCGGTACAGCCCACCTTCCAGGAATCTCTCGAAGCCAGCCTTGCCCAGATCGTTGGTGTTCTTTTTGGTTCCGTTGCCGGCATCGGCCTTTTAAGCTTACCCCTACCCCCATTGGTTTTGACAGGTATTGGTATCATTTTGGTGATTACCCTTTATAATGCCCTGCGGATCCGCTTTGACCCGTCCCTGCCCTGCTTTATCGTGGTTATGCTTTGCGTCACTGAGGACATTGTTCCCATGGAATATGCCGCCGGGCGCATTTGGGACACCGCCATCGGCCTTTTGATCGGTTTGCTGATCAACACGCTGGTATTCCCCTACGACAACAGCCGGCAGATCCGTGCCACCGCGGAGAGTCTGGACCGGGAACTGCTTCGTTTTTTGGAGGACATGTTTGACGGAGATGAGGCACTTCCCAATGCCGCAGAAATGAAGCGCAGAATCGACACCATGCGCACGCAGCTAAGCATATTTTCCAAGCAGCGGTTGTTTTTGAACCTGCGCCGCCAAAAACAGCAGTTGGAATCCTTCCGGCTTTGCGAGCAAAAGGCCCGGGAGCTGGTTGCCCGTATGGAAGTTCTGTGCAGCATGGGACGGCCCGGAAGATTAACCGCCGAAAGCCGCCGGCGACTGGCAAGCTGTGGCGCGGATATCCAAGACACACGCCCACTGGACGCGGTACTGGAGCGGGATGTGGTCACCAACTATCACATTACCCAGATCCTGCGTCTGCGCCGGGAGCTGCTGGAAGCATTGAAAAAATAATGGGGCCTGTCCAGGCCCCAACACGATTATCATAACAAATACCGCTTTGCTTTGTCAATGAAAATATGTATATTGTCACAGTTTTCTGTGTAATGCACAAGTTGGTTTTGTTTACTTTGTACAACTTTCCATATTGCAAAAAACGAATTCCCGTGCTATATTATAGCCAGAAAGGGTGATACCGATGTACAGGTAAACAAACCTAGAAACGCTCATCCGTCGCAGGCAGCAAAATAGATGAAAACGTTATAAGTAATAAAAAGTTGAAAGAAAGACATCAATCACAATTACCAAGAACAAAAAACACTTAAGAGCTGCGAAAAAAGCTGCGATCGAACATGAGCGAAAAGACGAAGCCACGACCAGAAAATACGTTCCGGCATAGAGGGTTCTCGCTTACGAGAGTATGGAAATAAAAAATGTAGTTGTAAAAATGCGGCGGAATGGATCAATGGGATGAAGGGCATCGTCGAAAAAACTGCAGAAAGAGAGGTTAACCAATGATGTTAGATAATAAGACAGAACAGAAATGACCCTTGACTGAAGATGCATCGGTAGAAGGATGCGGCAGTCAAGGGTCATTTCTTTTTTATAGGGATTTCTACTCTGCCAAACGGCAGGGTTTTTTTACTGCTCTCAATGATCGTTTAGCTTACCAACTACCGCCGCACCCAAAAGGCTTCCCCTTGGGGGGAAGCTGTCAAAAATCTATGATTTTTGACTGATGAGGGGTCAAAAAGCTGCCACACCCCTCATCCGTCTGCCCTTCGGGCAGCCACCTATTTTCTAAGGTATGATTGCCACCGGCAATCATTGTGATTTAAGATTCGCTGCGCTCTGCAGCACCCCCGAGGGGGAAGGCTTTGGATGGTGCGTTAAACGATCATTTTGCAATCACAAACGGGAGTGCAAAACCCGCTTTATTTTATGAATACCGCTGGTTCAAAATCGCGCACACATCCTCCGGTGCAGCAACCGCGGCGGCTGCCTTGAACAACGTGTTCTCGGTGGCACCGGCATGCTCGTTGGCGACCGTAAGAGGAATGTCCGCGCCGTTGGAAACCGTCAGGAATGTGGCATCCCTGGTCACATCCAGCGTCAGATCATACGTCCATTCCACCCACTCCCGCTGTGTGGGTTCGCCGGTGCTCTGATCGTATTCCTCCACCAGCTCTGCCATATATTTCAGCTTTAACTGTTTTCCGTCGAAATCATACTCACCGACCCAGTACGGCTGGTCCGTCAGCGGATTGGCTTCTACCCATTTGCCGTCCTCACCCTTCCGGTAGTCCGTCACGCTGTGGATAAACGTACCGTTTGCCCGCAGCAGGATCACACCTGCCCGGCAGGTCCATGCCCCATCCTCTTTTGCGGGTGTTGTCAAGTGGACCCAATTGCCTTTCAGAGATGCATCCTGGGGTGGTGTTCCCTCCGGCGTTTTTACATCCTTATACCAGCCAAGCTTATGGATATATTCACCGCTGCACCAGCCTTTCACAGGCTTTTCGATGTAGGCCCAGCCGTCCTTCCAGGTCAGCACCTCGATCTCCTGACCGTCCTCCAGGCTTCCTGAGAGCACATAGTCCGTGCCGGGGCCGGTGCGGACCCAAAGACCGCCATGGGCAAACACCCAGTACATCTGTTTTTCCGTCTCCAGGCTTTCTGTTGTTTCCGCAGGCGCCGTGGTAGCTTCGGTCGTAGCGGCGGTAGAGGGTGTTGAGGGTTCGGGATCTTTCTCCTGCCGGCAGCTCCACAAAATGCCCAGCAGCAACAGCAGCACCGCAATGATCGCGCATACACAAATCAAGATTCTGCCTTTTTTCATAAAGATTCCTCCCCTTGTATTTATTTCTTCTCCTGCTCCAACAATTTCTGATACGGCATGCCCTCGTTCATGGCATTGCCCATCTTTGCTTTGAGCTTCGGATCGGCAATAAGGCTGCCTATCCGGGCGCGGCCCATAATAATGGCTTACAGGGCAAACTACCTGCTATCACTGCTGCTTCCGGTACCTGTTTTAATCCAATTTGATATGGGCATCCGCCAGTGCCAGAGCGGCAGGCCGGTGGGTCACAGCAAGACAGGTACGGTTTTCCAAAGACCGCAGCCGCTGCAGCACCAGCAGCTCCGTATCGGCATCCAGAGCGGAAGTGGCTTCATCCAGCAGCAGGACCGGCGCGCCGCCAAGAATCGCTCTGGCAATGGCAACACGCTGCGCCTGACCCTCTGACAGACCCGCACCGCTTTCACCCAGCACAGTATCCAGACCATTGGGAAGCTGATGCAAATAGGCGTCCATGGCGCTGGCAAAAACCGCCTCCCGGATCGCTTCTTCCCCGGCATCGGGGTTTGTTACCAGCAGATTTTCCCGGATGGTACCGCTGAACAGCAGATTTCCCTGGGGCACATAGGCAAACAGCCGCCGTGTACCTCTCGACAGAGGATACCTCCCATGCGCGGTTTGCAGGTACAGTTCTCCGCTGTCCGGCCGGAAAATACCCAGCATCAGCTTTAACAGCGTGCTTTTTCCCTTTCCGGAAGGGGCGGTCACAGCCGCGAAACCGTTCTTTTTCAAAGAAAATGTAACGTCCGTCAGCACTTCTTCCCGGTCATAGGCAAAGCAGAGCTTTTCTCCCGTGATCGCCTCCATAGAATCGTAGGCATTGGGCGGAAGGATATTTTCGTTCTCTTGACCGATACCAAGCGCATCCAGCTCCATCAGGCGCTCCGCGGCAGCGATCATAGCCGTATACTTGGGGATCACACCGGATAGATTCACAAAAGGTGATTGCAACTGACTGACCAGCTGCGTCACAGCGGTCAGATCGCCAAATGTGATCTGGCCCTGCAGCAATCCGGCTGAGCACCACAGCAGCGCGGCAAATCCGGCCAGATAATAAACGACACTGATACCGGTATTGGCAAACAGGGATACCCGTCTGCGTTTGCTTTGCAGCTCGTAGCGTGTTTCCATTGCGGCATCCGTACGGCGCTGCATTTCGTCGGACAGATCCATGGCCTGCACCAGCAACAGCTTTTCCAGAGTCTCCTGAATCAAGCCGGACACACGGCCCTCCGCTTCACTGACCTTCTTATGCAGCACCTTCAACCGTTTCCGGGCCAACGCCGTAAACAGAACCAGCACCGTTCCGGAAGCAAGCAAGGCAGCGCCGAACAACGGTTCCATTACCAGCAAAGCCGCGGCGGCACCTGCGATCCGGGTGACCATGGAGGCCAGACCGGGCAGAATATTCAAGACCCCTTCATCCACCGTTCGCACATCATTGTTCAGGCGGTTCAGCAGTTCGCTGCTGTGATAGGCCGATACGGATGCATACTCTCCCCGTAGAAGCTTTTGAAGCAGGTCTTTCTTCCAATCCCGGTCCAGTTCTTCTTCCAGACGCGCTTTTAGATAGCGCTGCAGAAACAGAGTAAGTACAATGCCGAGAATGATGGCCGCCTGAACACCGCATGAGCGCAGGAAGTCACCGCGGTCTCCGCTGACAGCGGTATTGATCACCTGTCTGGTACCCAGCGCAAACCAAACACCGAAAAGCGCATTTCCCACATTGGCCGCTGTCATAATCAGCAGCCCGGGAATGCGCTTTTTCATTTTGCCTACCAGCCAAAGCAGAGGTCTTTGTTTCATTTTACCAATCTCCTCAAAAGAGCTATGCCTTTTTTCCAGTAAAGCCGGGGAACACGGGTAGCATGCCAAATCCGGCAGTACAGCCGGTAACACCAATTCTTCACAGAAACCGGCTTCTCCCCACGGGTAAACTCCGTCACCAGACCGATCATCTGGTCGTGACGCACACCTGTTTCTTCCTCGAACTGGTTATCCCCAATACAGGTATAGGTATCCTCTACCCGGACGATCCGGTGAAGAACATATTTCCCGTCATCCCGCTGGTACAGCGGCAGATCATATTTTTTCAGCTTTTGGGGCAGCGGTGAGATGGTCACCGTATCCAACCCTTGCCGCAGCATCGGCAGCATGCTGACACCTCTGGGCGCAAAGCGTACACTTCGCCCGTCCGACAGCTCCTGGCGGATCAGAGGCATCAGTGTGTCCAGCGCGATATTCCGCTCAGGCAAGGAATCCGTTCTCATTGAGCTTCTCCACGAAAGCGGCCACATCTTTCTTTGCCTTGGCCTCGTCTACGTCATACTCTTCCAGCAGGGCCGCAACCAATTCTTCCGTTTCGGCACCCTTCTCCAGCTTCTCCCAAAGAAATCTGCCCACACCGTTCAAAGAGATCATCATGTTCAGATTCAATGCACTTCCGGTGGGGACAACAATGGTATTGCCGGCCACTGTGCGTAAAATAAAGCCTTCTTTCAGTTTCACACTATACTTCCTTTCTTTCCCCGGACATAGCGCTGTAAGAAACCTCCGCCGCCTGAGGATCCATATTACATTCCAGCTTCCAAACAGGCACTGCTGTTACAAGCTTGTCCAGCAGTTCCAGCAGCATGACCATAAATTCCGCGTCCGCGCTGCGGGCAGTCTGCTCCAGAATATCATGCACCGCGGCAGCGCCGCCATAGGGGTGGATCACATTTTTCTGTCCCCTGCCCAGCACACAAATTCCTGCCAGAGGAACTCTGGTATTGACATTCTGATCGGTCTTGCCGCTCCACGGCGTACCGTAGGCGTACCATACACCGTTTTCCAACCGAAGCGCGGGTTTGTCGTCGTTGAGAATCTTTGCCCGGTCCCCAAATACCTGGAGCCACAGCTGCGTGTGGGTAGATTTTCCCGTACCGCAGGGAGCGGTAAACAGATAGGCTTTTCCGTCCAGCATAACCGCGGAGGAGTGGAGCAGCATACCGTCAAACCGCAATAGCTGGCGGTAGAAGTTGGAGCCGGTAGACAGATACTCGCAGCTCTCGTCGCTGAGATAGGGTGCGTTTTCTTTTAGTAACTGCCAATTGCTTTGGATCACAATATCCGCTTTTTCAAATGGTTCACAGCGGTATGGCTCCGCTTGCTTTACCGTTCTGCCAAAGGAATCCATTTCCACCAGCAGGCCGGCAATTCTATAGGTACACACCATCGCACATCTCCAGTGTTTTCGTTCTAATTGATATTATTATACAGCAGATCATATATCCTGTCAAACATACAACACACCTATCACTGCATTTGTTTGACAAATTTTCTGTTATATGTTACTATCCCAAACAAGAGGTGATCTGTATGGAAATGCAACATTTCGAGACTATCTGCCAATGTCCTTTCAAAGACCAGATCAGAAACTATCTGATTATGGCAGATAAGGAGTTCATCCCCCCGCTGTCCAGCAGGGGTTCTTCCACACAGGCAGATCTTTCAGCCGGCAGCCGAACTGACGGGATCAAGGACTATTTTGATTCCATGGCATCCCAGCCGGTGATCGTTGCGGTGGAGGCTGGCCGCTGTTTGGGATTTATGGCTTTTAAGCAGGATCATACCTGTGAACAGATCGGCCCGGACACCTTTCCGAATCTCTACGCTTCCACCTGTGTTGTGCATCCCGAAACCCGTGGCCGCGGTCTTATGCGGGGTTTTTATGAAACCATGATCGGTCTGTTTCCCGATCGAAACCTGTATACCCGCACATGGCACACCAATTACGCGCACCTGAAGGTTCTGGGCAAGCTTGGATTTTCCGAGATCGCGCGGCTGCCGGATCACCGGGGACCGGGTATCGATACTGTATACTTTTGCCGAAAAGGAGCGTAACATATGATTTACCACGATTTTCACGGTACAAAGCTTTCCGCGCTGGGTCTTGGCTGCATGCGTTTTCCCACCCTGGAAGCCTATGAGCAGATCGACATGGAAAAGCTGAAAGAAATGGTTGCCTTTGCCATCCAAAATGGCATCAACTATTTCGATACCGCCTGGATGTATCACGGAGGCAACTCAGAAACCGCTATGGGCGAGGTTTTAAAGTCCTATCCCAGAGAAAGCTTCTATCTGGCTACCAAATATCCCAGCTTCTCTCCGGAACAATTTGAGAATCCCGCGGAGATCTTCGAAAAGCAGCTTTCCAAATGTCAGGTGGATTATTTTGACTTCTATCTGCTGCACAATGTCTGCGAAACCAACATCGACCTGTTTTTGAACTCAGGTGTAGTCAGCTATCTGCTCGAGCAGAAGAAGCTGGGCCGTATCCGCCATTTCGGTTTTTCCACCCACGGCAGTCTGGAAACCATGATCCGGCTGCTGGATGCTTATGGCGAACACATTGAATTCTGCCAGATCCAGTTGAACTGGCTGGATTGGTCCTTGCAGAATGCCCGGCGCAAGGTAGAAATGCTGAACAGCCGCGGTGTCGCCGTGTGGGTCATGGAGCCGGTACGGGGCGGCAAGCTCTGTACACTGCCGGAAGAACATACTGCCAGACTCAGCGCGCTGCATCCGGATTGGACCTTGCCGCAGTGGGCCTTCCGCTTCCTGCAGGGCGTGCCCGGTGTGACCATGGTTCTGTCCGGTATGTCCAATATGGAGCAGCTGGCCCAGAATATCGACACCTTCTGTCAGACACTTCCCCTGTGCGACGCGGACCGGGATGCCCTTCTGTCCATTGGCAAAGCTATGACCGGCAACGGCATTCTCCACTGCACCGGCTGCCGTTACTGCACCGACCAGTGTCCCCAGGAATTGAATATCCCCTGGCTCATTGAACTGTACAACGGCTACCTTTACTCCGGCGGCAAAAACCTGCCTGTGCGAACCGTCAACACCCTGGACGACAGCAAAAAGCCTGCTGCCTGCATCGGCTGCAAGAGCTGTGAAGGTATCTGCCCCCAACAGCTTCCCATCAGCGAAACCCTGGCGGCCTTCGCTCAGGCACTCAGTGAAACTTCCGTATAAATATGCTACATACCCTCCGGCGCAGGATCGTTCCCGCACCGGAGGGTATTGCTGTAAGAGCCACTTGCATGTTATGATTTCTATGTTATAATAATATCATCGAATCACTATCAGGAGGTATGCTTTCATGTTTTATAAAAATGCCAGAATTTTTTGTAATGATTTCACCTTCCGTACGGGTGCCTTTGAAGTAGCAGACGGCAAGTTCGGCGCGGTCCTGCCGGACGCGGTTCCCGAAGACGCCATTGACCTGCAGGGCGCAACCGTCATTCCCGGCCTGGTAGAGGTTCACAGCCACGGCAACTCCGGTGCAGACTTTTCTGACGGAGATTACGAGGGACTGAAGGCTATGGCTAAGTTCTTTGCCCAGTGTGGCGCAACATCCTTTGCTCCGGCTTCCATGACGCTGCCCTATGATGTGCTCTCTAAAGCCTTTGCCACCGCAAAGCAATTGAAGGACGAAGCCCCCGAAGGCCATTCCCGCATTATGGGCATCCAGATGGAAGGCCCCTACTTCTCCTATGCCAAGCGCGGTGCCCAGAATCCCGACTATTTGAAAGATCCCGATTTTGACGGTTTCAAAAAACTCTATGACGAATGTGACGGTCTTATCCGCATTGTGGATGTCGCCCCCGAGCTGCCCGGTGCCGCAGAGTTCGTTGCAAAAGCAAAGGAGCTGTGTACGGTTTCCATCGCCCATACCGACTCTGACTATGATCATGCCAAGGCTGCAGTGGATGCCGGTGTTACCCATCTGACACACCTGTACAATGCCATGCCCCCTATCCATCACCGCAATCCCGGTGTGATCCCCGCCTGTGTGGAGAATGATAATGTTCAGGCTGAGATCATCTGCGACGGCTACCACATCCACCCCTCTTCTGTACGGCTGGCATTTACTATGTTCAAGAACCGCATGGTACTGGTCTCCGACTCCGGCCGCTGTGCCGGTCAGCCCGAGGGCTACCGGTTCGATTTAGGCGGTCAGATGGCAGAGATTCGCGGCGGTGTTGCCAAGCTGGTTGGCAGTGAAACCATCGCATGCTCCGCTTCCAATCTTTGGACTTGCCTGTCCAATACCATTTCCTGGGGTGTTTCTGAGGAAGAGGCTGTTCGTGCCGCTACCTACAATCCTGCCAAGGCGCTGGGCGTGCAGGATAAGATCGGTTCTATCGAAACCGGCAAGTATGCTGACTTTGTCATTACCAATGCCGACTACTCTGAAAAGAGAGTCTTTATCGGCGGCAAAGAGCTGTAATATCCCCGTTATTGCTTTTTCAGTTGTATCTTATTCCGGTTTGGGGTATCGTGAAAGAAAAAGGAGGTTACGGTTATGTCCGGTCTGTTAGAAGTATGTGTAGACTCATTGGCTTCCGCCCGGGCAGCAATTGCCGGCGGTGCAGACCGGCTGGAGCTTTGCGCTGCCCTGGCCGTGGGCGGTCTGACCCCCTATGCGGAGCTTTTGAAGCAGATCCGCGCGGAAAGCGATATCAACATCCGCTGTCTGATGCGGCCCCGGGGCGGTGACTTTCTGTACACCAAGGAAGAGATTTGGATGATGGCAGAACAAATTGATGCTCTGCGCAGGCTGGGCGCGGACGGTTTTGTGATCGGCTGTCTGACCCCCGAGGGTGATTTGGACGGCAAGGCTATGGGGCCTTTGCTGCAGGCCGCGGAAGGCACGGGACTAACACTGCACCGGTGCATCGATGTATCCCGGGATCCCTGTAAGACCTATCTGGATGCCAAAGGGCTGGGGATCGACACCGTGTTGACCAGCGGTGCCGCAGGCAGCAGCCTGCAGGGCATGGAAACCATCGGCAAGCTCCTTGCGCTGCGGGATTCTCTGGGTGGCCCCCAGGTGCTGATCGGTGCCGGAGTCAACGCGCGGATCATTACAGCCTTTAAAGCCAGATTCCCTCAGGTCAGCGCATTCCACATGAGCGGCAAGGCAGATATTGAAAGCGGCATGCGCTTCCGCCGTGAAGGTGTCCCCATGGGCATCCCCGGTTTGGACGAATGGCACATCCAGCAAACGGATGCAGCCAATGTACGCGCCGCCCGCATTGCTGTTGACGAATAAAAAACGTCATGCTGCGCAAAGGGAAGGATCTCCGGCCTATGCTATCCGGGAGATTCTTCGCCGCTATGCGACTAATAGAATTTAAAAACTGCCCCGGAAGAAATTCCGGGGCAGCGCTGTTTATGTGGCTGCGTGGGCCGCAACTGTTACAGCGAAGATCTTACTCAGCGATCTTCTTGAACTCGTCGTAGACGAACTGGACCTTGGGGCCGATAACGACCTGCACGGAGGTCTTACCGGGGCGGATAACGCCGGAAGCGCCGGAGGACTTGATCTTCTTCTCGTCAACCAGCAGGCGGTCCTTAACTTCCAGTCTCAGACGGGTGATGCAGTGGTCGATGGAGGTAACGTTCTCCTTGCCGCCCAGGCCTTCCAGAATGATCTGAGCCATAGCGGTGTAGTCGTCGTTAGCCAGCTCGATCTTCAGCTCGCCTTCCTGATCGTCTTCACGGCCGGGGGTCTTCAGATTCCACTTGGTGATGGCGAACTTGAATACGAAGTAGAAGATAACGAATGCAGCGATGCCCAGGGGGATGATCAGCCAGGTCTTAGCGGCTGCGGGCAGGGATGCGGAGAACAGCAGGTCCATTGCACCGGCGGAGAAGCAGAAGCCAGCGCGGAAGCCCAGAGCAACAGTGATGACAGTGAAGATGCCGTACAGCAGAGCGTAGACAATGTACAGGGGGAATGCCAGGAACATGAATGCGAACTCGAAGGGCTCGGTAACGCCGCAGATGAATGCACACAGAGCAGCAGCGCCAACGATACCGGCAGCGATCTTCTTCTTGTTGTCCTTAGCGGTCTGGATCATAGCCAGAGCAGCGCCGGGGATACCGAACATCATGCAGGGGAAGAAGCCAGCCATGTACATGCCGACGGACCAGCCGGTGTCAGCAATGGTCTTGCCGTTCCAGTAAGCGTGCAGGTCGCCCAGACCCAGGCCTTCAAACCAGAACACGTTGTTCAGAGCGTGATGCAGGCCAACGGGGATCAGCAGACGGTTCAGGAAAGCGTAGATACCAGCGCCGACAGCGCCCAGGCTGGCGATACCCTGACCCAGAGCAACCAGGCCGCTGAACAGGATGGGCCATACGAAGAACAGAACAACAGACAGAACGACGGAAACCAAAGCGGTAGCAATTGCTACGAAGCGCTTGCCGGAGAAGAATGCCAGGAAATCGGGCAGCTTGGTGTCCTTAAACTTGTTGTAGCAAGCACCACCGACAATGCCGCACAGAATGCCGATGAAGGTGTTGGAAGCAACCTTGCCGTAAGCGGCAACGTTGTTAGCGTTCTCGACCATGAAGGGAACGACCTGGGTAACAACGTCAGTAGCAACCAGGGTCTTAACCATCAGGAAAGAAACCAGACCAGCCAGACCGGCAGTACCGTTGTTGTCCTTAGCCAGACCAACAGCAACACCGATAGCGAACAGCCAGCACATATTGTCGATCAGCGCGCCACCGGCCTTGATCATAACGTAACCGATGGAGTAAGCCAGACCGGAAGTAGCGTGGCCCAGGCTGGCAGCCCAGTCACCGCCCATCATGTAGGCGGGGCACAGCAGGTAGCCCAGACCCATCAGGATACCGCAGATGGGCAGAACTGCTACGGGCAGCATCAGGGCAGAACCCAGCTTTTGCAGCTTTTTCATCATAAGATAATTTCCTCCTTAAATCTCTTTTCGCCTTTATATAAGACCGTCGGCCCACGACGGTCATTAGGGCCTGAAACAATTACAGGTTGGCTTCCAGGAAAGCCTTCAATTCGACGGCAGCCTTCTCTTCGTCAGCGCCTTCGATGGTAACGGTCAGCTCCATGCCCTGCTTGGCAGCCAGGCGCATCAGCGCCATCAGACGCTTTGCGTCAGCGGTGCCGGTGGGAGCGGTGACGGTGATCTTGGATGCGTAGGGGGCAACAGCCTTTACCAGCATACCTGCGGGACGGGCATGCATGCCCAGAGGATCCGTGATCACATACTTAATTTCTTTCATGGGTTATCTCCTCACTTTCATGTTAATTCCTTAGACTTCCGATTCACAGACAAGCTTACGGGATTCCAGAATACGGCCGGCGGCCATACTCAGCTCCGTATAACCCATCTCGATGAATTTCTCCTGCAGCTTGGGGTCAGCGCCCAGCTCGCCGCAGATACCGGCCCAAATGCCATTATCGTTGGCAGCCTTGGCAATATGAGCCATCAGTGCCAGCAGGGCGGGATGGTAGGGATCGTAGAACTCACCCAGTTTCGCGTTCTGCCGGTCCACCGCCAGGGTATACTGGGTCAGATCGTTGGTGCCTACGGAGAAGAACGCAGCCTCCTTGGCCAGCTCATGAGCCAGAACAGCGGCAGCGGGGGTTTCCACCATGACACCGATGGGCACTTCCTTGGTGGGGATGCCCTCTTCTTCCAGCTCCTTGCGGACCTTGGCGCACAGAGCCTTGGCAGCCTTCAGCTCCCAAACGGAAGCGACCATGGGGAACATTACATGCAGATTGCCGTAGGCGGATGCCCGGTAGATGGCCCGCAGCTGAGGACGGAAGATTTCTTCCCTGGTCAGGCAGATGCGCAGACCCCGCAGACCCAGAGCGGGATTTTCTTCCTTCTCAAGGCCCAGATAGCTGACCTGCTTGTCAGCACCGATGTCCAAAGTGCGGATCACCACGGGCCGGTGGCCCATGATCTCGGCAACCTTCTTATAGGCTTCATACAGTTCATCCTCGCTTGGAAGGGTATCCCGGCCCAGATACAAAAACTCACTGCGCATCAGACCAACGCCCTCAGCGTCTGCCTTGATGGCATCCACAGCGTCCTCGGGGCAGCCGATATTGGCAACCAGCAGCACCTTCTTGCCGGAGCGGGTAACGCTTTCCTTGCCGCGGTAAGCTTCCAGAGCGTTCCGGGCAGCGGCAGCTTCCTTCTGCTTTGCTTGCAGAACCGCCAGGGTCTCCTCGTCGGGATCGGCATACCAGGTACCGGTAAAGCCGTCCACAGCCAGAACCTTGCAGTCTTCCGCAGCTTCAAAGGTAATATCGGATTGTACCAGAGAGGGAATATTCAGCGTCCGCGCCAGAATGGCGGTATGGCTGGAAGAGGAGCCCTGCCGGGTCACAAATGCCAGAATCCGCTCTCTGGGCAGCTGGATGGTCTCACTGGGTGCCAGATCCTCCGCCACCAGCAGGAAAGAACCCTCGGGCAGCTGGAAGCCGGTATTGCCGCAGAGAATATCATAAATGCGGTGGGACATATCCCGGATATCGGCGCTTCTGGCATTCATATACTCATCGTCCATAGCCGCGAATATCTGGGCGAATTCCTCGCCGGTATCCAAAGCAGCGATGGCAGCGGCAGCGCCGCCTTCAATGGCCATATTAACGCCGTCCAGATAATCCAGATCGTCCAGCATCAGAAGCTGCACTTCCACAATGGCAGCCTGCTCTTCACCGATCTCTACCTTCGCCTTTTCATACAAAGCGGTGAGCTGCTGCCGGGCAGTTTCCAACGCGGCTTCAAACTTTGCCTTTTCCACAGCGGGGTCGCCGGAGGAAACCGGCAGCACACGCTGTGCCTTGCGGTACACCACAGCGCTTCCAATGGCTACGCCGGGGAACACCGGCAAACCAACACCTTTTTTCATATGTCGCTCCTTACTTTGCCAGTTCGATCACAACATCCTCATTGGTCACATTCTTACCAACGAAGGTATTGAAAGTAGGATACTCATCGGTATTGCAGATCAGCATGGGGGTAATGGTGTTCAGACCCGCGGCCTTAACAGCCTCCAGATCCACCTCGATCAGAAGCTGACCCTTCTTGACCTTGTCGCCGTTGGCCACATGGACGGTAAAGGGCTTACCCTCCAGACCAACTGTTTCCAGACCCACATGGATCAGAATTTCAGCGCCGAAATCCGCAACCAGGCTCACAGCGTGGCCGGTAGTGAACATCATATCCACCGTTGCGTCACAGGGCGCATAGACCTTACCCTCCGCGGGTTCGATGGCAATGCCGTTGCCCAGCATGCCCTCGGCAAAGGTAGGATCGGGTACTTCTGTGATGGGCACAGCCTTACCTGCCATAGGTGCGCAGACACTGTCAACCTTCTTACCAAACAGCTTTTTAAAGAATCCCATTTGAAACAACTTCCTTTCCAATTCAAAAGAGCCGCAACCCGGCTTTTATATGTATATAGCATACCAAACTCCCGTACCTAAGTCAATTAAGGCCTTTAGACGCAGCAAATTTTCAGCATACCCAACAGCATGCCAAAGCATTTTTTGTGTATTCTGACACATTTCATTTTTCCATGTGACACAAGTGTCTTTATGTGGTATATTCTTTAAAAAGGAGGTTTTTTCATGAAACGAATACTGGATTGTCAAAGCTCGGATTTTCGCGGCATGTCCCGGCAGGAGCTGCTGGAAGCCATTGCCGGAAGTGAAGGCCGCACCATTGCCTGTGAGACCATCGGTGCCATTATGCCCATGCTGGGAGATATTACAAACACGGAATTTGCAGCCGCTATGGGCGCGGATATTCTGCTGCTGAACATGTTTGATGTACAAAAGCCCCATATTCAGGGTCTGCCCAAAACAGAGCCGGAAAATGTGATCCGCAAGCTCAAAGAATTGACCGGCCGCCCCATCGGCATCAATCTGGAGCCGGTGGAGCAGGTGCTGTCCTCCGAAAACCCGGAAGAGAATATGTGGGCCATGACCGGCGGCAGAAAAGCAACCCTGGAAAACGCGAAAAAGGCCGCGGACATGGGTGTCAACTTTATTCTGCTCACCGGCAACCCCGGTATCGGTGTGACCAATCAAGCCATTGAGCAGACACTGCGCCTGTATAAGGAAGCCCTGGGAGACCGGCTGATCCTGGCTGCCGGCAAAATGCATGCCTCGGGTATTTTGACCGAGGGTGCGGAAAACATCATTACAAAGGCGGATATTGCTGCCTTTGCCGCGGCCGGCGCTGACATTATCTTACTGCCCGCCCCCGGCACCGTGCCCGGGATCACCATGGAATATGTCCGGAGTCTGGTCACCTACGCCCACAGCTTAGGCTGTCTGACCATCACCGCCATCGGTACCTCGCAGGAGGGTGCCGATGTATCCACCATTCGCCAGATCGCGCTGATGTGCAAAATGACCGGCACCGATATTCACCATTTGGGAGATGCCGGTTACGGCGGTATGTCCCTGCCGGAAAATATTCAGGCCTATTCCATCGCCATTCGCGGTATCCGCCACACCTATCGGCGCATGGCCGGTTCTGTCAACCGTTAGTCCGTGAAAGCTTCCGTTCCTATCGGTATGCAATTACCCCCTCATGCAGGCGCGTGCACTGCATGAGGGGGCCTTGTTTTATCGGTTTATAAAAGCTTCAGAAGTCTTTGATACGCGTCTTCCCAGGCCTGGGTATGATGGGGCTGCCAGGTGTTTACGTTTTCAGAGTTTCTAACGATCTGCCGCAGCTGCTCCAGATCCTTCACATCGCCCAGAGCCATGGCCTGTGCCAGCAGGTTACCCATGGCGGCGCCTTCGATGGGGCCGGTAACCACGGGACGGTCCAGAGAATCCGCCACCATCTGGTTCAGCAGCTTGTTCTGGATGCCGCCGCCCACAATGTTCAGCTGATCCAGCCGCACACCCTTGATATGCTCCAGATGCTCCAGCGCCCAGCGGTACTTCAGTGCCAGAGATTCATAAATGGCACGGGCCACCTGACCGACGGTTTCGGGAACCGGCTGATTGGTCTTGCGGCAGTATTCCTGCACCTTCCGAACCATATCGCCGCCGCTGAAGAATTCGCCGTAATCGGGATCGATGATGGTGCGCAAAGGCTCTGCCTGCTCGGCTTCCTTCACAATATCGTTCCAGGAGATGTCCTTACCGGTCTTCTTGATCCAATCCCGGCGGCATTCCTGAATGAGCCACAGGCCCATGATATTCTTCAAGGGACGGAAGCCGCCCTGAATGGTGCCTTCGTTGGAGAAGTTGGCATTACGGACTTCATCGGAAAGCAAGGGCGCGTTGGTCTCCACACCGAACAGTGACCAGGTGCCGGAGGAGCAGAAAGCGAAGGAACCGGTACCGGGAATGGCAGCCACAGCGGATGCGGTATCGTGGGTACCAACCGCGGCAAAGGGAGCCTGATTCAGACCCAACTCCGCGGCAAGCTCCGGCTTCAGACAGCCACGGAGCTGACCTGCCCGGTCTACTTCCGTGAAAATGTGCTTCGGCAACGCCAATGCTTCAATGGTCTCCCAATCCCAATCCTTCGTTGTGGGGTTGAAAAGCATGCTGGTGGTCACATTGGTGTACTCGGACTTGGCTTCGCCGGTGAGAAAATATCCCAGAAGGTCCGGCATCATCAGCATAGTGTTCGCGTTGGCCAGAACAACGTCATTCTCCGCTTTTCTTCTGGCCAGCTGGTAGACTGTGTTGAAGTTTAAGTTGGCGATACCGGTACGGGCAAACAAGGTGGGGAAATCCACCGTTTCCGCTACCCGGTCCATATCGGCATCCACCGACATGCGGTAAGCTCTGGGATTGCCCAGCAGGTGGCCGTTTTTATCCAGCAGACCGTAGTCAACACCCCAGGTATCGATACCGAAGCAATCCAGCTCGCCAGTATTCAGTTGATTGAATGCCAGCAGGCCCTGCTTCACCTGATTGTAAAGATAAGGAAGATCCCAGTAGAACACACCGTTCATCTCAACATAGTTATTCTCAAACCGGTGCAGCTCCTGCATGGTGATCTTTTCGCCGTCGAACCGGCCCAGAATGGCACGGCCGTTACTGGCACCCAGGTCAAAGGCCAACAGATTTCTCATAGCTCAACCCTTCTTTCCTGCCAGGGATTTGCGGTACTTTTCGCTTTCCCAGTTGGCAATGAAGTTCTTTGCCGCTTCGCCCATGGTAGACAGGGGATGGCCGGCGGCCTTGATATTGGAAATCACAAACACAACCGCCGTCAGGGTTTCCGCCAGAACCTGTGCCTTCTTGGCGTCCATGCGCATCAGTACACGGCCGGTGCCGCTATCGGCAACACACTGGCCCTCTTCCACCGTATCCTTGTCCATGGAGAAGGTACCGATCAGGAAAACCATCTGGTCGGGGTACAGGGGCTGCTCCAGCAGGAACTGCTCCGTGTAGCCGCCCTTTGCCAGTGCTTCGGTCAGATAAGGTGTGGCAGCCTCGAAAAGGCCCGGCTCTACTTCTTGGATCTCCACCTTGGGGAAGCAATCGCCGGTGATACCGAACTGCCCCGCCAGACGCTCGTTGGCATCGGCATGGAGCGCAAGACAGGTGTCGGGATCATCGTCATGGGCAATGATGCCGTGATTCTGCATGATAATGATGGAGGGGACCTTGCCGGTCTGCGCTTCCACACGGCGCAGCTCGTTACGGATGGCAAAGGTCAGATTCGCGCCGGGATCCACATAAGGAACCATACCCCAGGAGTAACCGGCATCCGCAAAGGCGGCCTGGCAGATCTCACGGCAGTTGACCGCGCAGGCAGCCAGATTGGCATACACACTGTGGGTATGTACCACAAAGGTCTTCAGAATGGAGTGGAAGCCTGCTTCCACGGAAGGACGCAGCTGGGCCAGACCCTCAATGGTCTTGACAGCTTCTTTTGCCTTGGCAGAACCGGCTGTTTCCACATTTTCAAACTGCTCCGGCTCACTGGTCAAATAGAAATTCCGAACCGCGGCACCGTCCAAAACGGCATAGGCCTTATCCGGTTCAATGTCAGACAGGCAGAAACCGGATGCCTTAATGGCCATCAGGCCGTCAGCCAGCTTTACGGAAGTGTTGCCGCCGCCGCCCTGGACGTAGTCTGCCCGGGCACCGGCTGTCTTGGAAACACGGGAAAACTCCCGCAGGAGCTTTGCATTTTCTTCAAAGAACATGGTAATTCCTCCTATAGGTAAGCTCAAACACGCTTCAGCTGCACTTCGTTTTCGTATTCCTTTACGGAAGCGAACCACTCACCGTCCACAGGCACACCGCAGCGGCGGCAGTACTCGTTCCAGACGATACCGAAGGGCAGCGTCTTCACTTCTTCCTGCACCACCATCAGCTCTGTCCAGTTGTCCTCATTCTGCAGCTTGGTCAGATCGGGGGTCATCAGTGCGGACAGCAATGCCTTCTGCACGTTGCGCATACCCACAGCCCAGGCGGAAATGCGGTTGATGGAAGCATCGAAGTAGTCCAGCGCGATATCCACACGGCCATCCAGACCGCCGCAGCGAACGATCTCCTTGCAGATTTCCTTCGTCTCATCGTCCAGCAGGACCACATGGTCGGAGTCCCAGCGGATGGGACGGGTGACATGCAGGGCGATCTCCGGGAAGAAGGCCAGCAGCGCGGGGATCTTGTCGGAGACCACTTCGGTGGGATGATAGTGGCCGTTATCCATCAGAGGAATGCACTTATCCATATTCAGCGCCGCATAGTTCAGGGTAAATTCAGCGGAACCGACGGTGTAGGCTTCCACACCGATACCGAAGACCTTGGATTCCACGCAGGGCTTGACCTTGGTAAAATCAAAGGGCTCGGAGAGGATCTCATCAATGGACTCCTTATAACGGATACGCGGACCCATACGGTCAGCGGGAATATCCTTAAAGCCGTCGCCGGTCCAGATGTTCATAACGCAGGGCTGACCCAGCTCCTCTGCCAAATACTGAGAAATGCGGATACAGGCCTTGCCATGTTCGATCCAGAACTTGCGTGTCTCCTCGTTGGGGCTGGCCAGCGTCAGCGGATCGCACTTGGGATGGGAGAAGAAGGTGGGGTTGAAGTCGCAGCCCAGGCCCCGCTCCTTGCAGAAGTCCACCCACTTCTTGAAATGCTTGGGTTCCAGCTTGTCCCGGTCCGCCCAGCCGCCGTTCTCCTCATCGAAAATGGCATAGCTGGCATGGAGGTTCATTTTCTTGGTGCCGGGAATGAGCTTCAGCACGAAATCCAGATCGGCCATCAGCTCTTCGGGCGTACGGGCACGGCCGGGATAGTTGCCGGTGGTCTGGATGCCGCCGGTCAGCGGCTTGTTGGGGTCGGTGTCAAAGCCACGGACATCGTCACCCTGCCAGCAGTGCATGGCAACGGGCACAGCGGCGACCTTGGCAATGGCAGCCTCCACATCTACACCGTAGGCTGCATAAGCGGATTTTGCATACTCAAAGATTTTCTGTTCGTTCATGGAATAACCTCCATTATAAAAATAATACATACTTAAAATGCTGCTCAGGTTTATCAAATCACCGGCATAACCCGGATGCTTACCAATCCATTATATAAACAGCACGATATATTTGCAAGCGGTTGTTTTATGCAGGCTTGCACTAAATCTTAAGGGCAGCGGGTTTTACAATTCATGGGGAAAGACCGAAGCCGCTCTATTCTATATTGATATTCTCTTTTTCCGGAAACACGATCCCCTCTGACGATTGCACCGGGACAGGCCATATTTTTCGATAGGCCTGCGGGGTCAAGCCTTCCTGCTGTTTGAATTGCCGGGTAAAGTATCCCAGATTTTCAATACCCACAGCGAAGGCAATGTCGCTTACGGACATTTTTGTGTTTCGGATCAGTTCCTTTGCTTTGTTCATCCGCAGAAATATTTGATATTCTGACGGCGACATTCCAATATACCGTTTAAATTGTTTTTGTAAGTAGTATGGGTTCGTGTTGAACTGTACACCCAGATTTTCCAGTGTGTTCTTGTCGCGGTAGTGGTTCAGCAGATACATGCGCACATGCTGGACGATCTGCGGAATGCTGTTTGTCTTCTCCGCCAGCATAGTAGAAAGCACGCATTCCGACAGGAGCTGCGTCAAAAGACTTGCCGTTTGGAAGTCCGACATGATCTGATTATGCTCTGTGTTGTCCAAGTCGAACAGCAGCGGGAAAATGCCCAATGCCTTGGAAGGGTTCGGGAAGATGCCTGTGTTGGAACCGTTGTTATATGTTAAAAAAGCGTCGTAATAGGTTTTTGCGTTGGCACCGTAAAGATGGACCCATACAGAGTGCCAGGATTCCGAGCCGGGTGCCGTGCAATAGTGCTGATGTTTTTTGCAATCAATGAAAAAGAAATGCCCGGGTGGCAGCAGATGGGTATCGCCGTCATAGCAAAGCTGACCGCAGCCGTCTACCGTTACGGTGATCAGATAGGAAGCGTATCCTTCCCGGGTAGTGTAATAGTGAGGACCTGCGAAAAAGTCTCCGATCTCCTGGGCATATATCAGTGAATTTTTCGCCATGGCAGTGGCAGATACCGTATTCCATTGAGATTCCGGCGCTAAATCAAGATTATAGTCTAAGTATGTTGGCATAGCCTCTGCTCCCCCACCAAAGTGCAAGAAAGTGCAAAAATCAATCAACAAAAGATAATGCAAAACCTTTGATATAGTGATATGATACACAAAACAACATGTAAAGTATATACTTTTTATGCATTTCGAATAAAAATGTGTATTTTCTACAAAATGCTTGCGGTTTTTTGTGTAAAATAACAAAGTGTTTAGATTGTGAAAATTTCCTGTTTCCAGTTTTATTTACACGCAAGAAAGGAGCGTTGATAATGAGCAACACTGTTCTGGAGTTGCGCGGTATCACTAAGATCTTTCCCGGCGTAAAGGCGCTGAATAAGGTGCAGTTCGACCTGCGTGAAGGCGAGATCCATGCGCTGATGGGCGAAAACGGTGCCGGCAAATCCACATTTATCAAAGTCATTATGGGTGTGCATCAAGCGGAAGAGGGCGAGATGTATCTCAATGGCGAGAAAGTGAATTTCAAGAGCACCAAGGATGCCCAGAAGGCGGGCATCGCCGCCATTTATCAGCATGTTACCGCTTATCCGCACCTGTCTGTAGCGGAAAATATCTTTGTAGGCCACCTGAAGAAAAAGTACGGCTTTGTGCAGTGGAAGGAAATGTATGCCGAGGCTGACCGGCTGCTGCAGGAGCTGAACGCTGATTTCAATTCCCGGGAGCTGATGGGTAATTTGTCCGTTGCCCAGCAGCAGATGGTTGAGATCGCCAAGGCCCTGTCGCTGAATGCCCGCATCATTATCATGGATGAGCCGACAGCGGCATTGACCAAGCGGGAATCCGAGGAGCTGTACCGCATTACCCGCAAGCTTCGGGACGAAGGTGTTTCGATCATCTTCATTTCCCACCGCTTTGAGGATATGTACGCATTGGCAAGCCGTGTCACCGTATTCCGGGATGCCCAGTATATCGGTACATATGATGTAGACGGCATCACCAACGCGGATCTGATCACCGCCATGGTCGGCCGTGAGATCAAGGATCTGTTCCCCAAGCCCGAAGTCACCCCGGGCGAGGAGATCCTTCGGGTGGAAAACCTTTCCCGTACCGGTTATTTCAAGGATGTATCCTTCTCCGTTAAGAAAGGTGAGATCCTGGGCTTGACCGGTCTGGTGGGTGCCCGCCGTACGGAGGTTGTGCAGACCATTTTCGGTGTTGAAAAGCTGTCCTCCGGCAAGATCTTCTGGGAAGGCAAGGAAGTCAACATTCACTCTCCCAGTGAAGCCATGAAAATGGGTATCGGACTGCTGCCCGAAAACCGTCAGATCGAAGGTCTGATCCTGGATTGGGGCATTGGCCGGAACATTACATTGACTGAGCTGAAATCCTTTGTCAACAAGATCTTCCTGGCGGAGAAGAAGGAAAACGAAGTCTCCAAGGAACTGGCTGAGCGGGTGGACACCAAGGCGGTTTCCGTCTTTGACAAGGCAAGCTCCCTGTCCGGCGGCAACCAGCAGAAGGTGGTCGTTGCCAAGGCTCTGGGTTCCGACTTCAAACTGCTGATCCTGGACGAGCCTACCAAGGGTGTTGACGTTGGTGCCAAAGCCGCCATCTATGAGATCATGGGTGAGCTGGCATTGGCCGGCTATGCCATTGTTATGATCTCTTCCGAAATGCCCGAGATCCTGGGCATGTCCGACCGGATCGTGGTTATGTGCGAAGGCCGTGTCACCGGTGAGCTGAGCCGTCAGGAGGCCACACAGGAGAAAATTTTGGAGCTGGCAATGGCCAAGCAGCATGCTGCGGAAGGGAGTGTATGATCATGGCAAATAAGACACTTCGCAAAAACAGCAAGCTCAGCGAGCTGCTTCGCAACCGTGAAGTCAGCTTGATGCTGGTCATGGTGCTTTTGATCGCCGTGATCCAGTGGCGCAGCGGCGGCAAGTTTTTATCCTCCACGGTTCTTTCCCAGCTGACCCAGAACTACGCGTATACGATGGTGCTGTCCTTCGGTATGCTGCTGGTGCTGCTGATCGGCGGTATCGACATTTCCATCGGCGCGACGCTGGCGCTGTCCGGTATGTCCACCTCGCTGCTGATGCGTGACGGGATCATTACAAGTCCTCTGGTTGCCTTCGGTTTCAGCATTCTGGTGGGTTTGGCCTGCGGCCTGGTCATCGGCGGCATTGTAGCAAAGGGCAAAGTGATCCCCATTATTGCCACCCTCGGTATGCAGTACATTTACCGCGGTCTGACCTACTTCGTTTCCAAAACCCAGTGGGTTCCCTCCGACAAGATGCTATCAGGCTACAAAGCCTTCGCCCAGGGCACATTCTTAGGTCTTAACAATCTGTTCTGGATCGTTCTGGTTCTGTTCGGTGTGATGATCGTTTTCCTGAAATGGACGAACTTCGGCCGGCAGATCTACGCGGTGGGTTCCAACCCCGATGCCGCCAAAATTTCCGGCATCAATATCGACCGTGTGAAAATTGTTGTTTATTCCATTAATGGTGCCATTTGCGGTCTGGCCGGTGCGATGTATACCAGTATGTACGCAACCGCACAGGGCAACATGGCCAACGGCGCGGAAATGGATGTCATCGCCGCCTGTGTCATCGGCGGTGTCAGCCTCAACGGCGGCCAGGGCAATGCCTTCGGCGTGCTGCTGGGTGCCATTACCATCGGTATCATCAGTAAGTCTTTGAGCCTGGTTGGTATTGATGCCTTCTGGCAGCAGGCACTGAAGGGCGCCATTATCCTGCTGGCGGTTCTGATCAATGTGATCGTCCAGCGCAACAGCGCCCGCAAGGCACTGGAAGGGAGGGAGATCTAATGGCAACGAAATCCGGAAGAACGATTTCCAGTATCAAGGATCGTTCCGTTAAGTCATTGCTGGTTCGCTGGGAATTCCTGCTGATTCTGATCTTCCTGGGCGTCAACGTGATGAATGTCTGCTTGTCTCCCAATTACCTCAATGCCTACAACCTGTTTACCAACATCAATAACTTCCTGGTCAAGGCATATATCGCCCTTCCTATGGCCTATGTGCTGCTGTTGGGTGATATCGACCTGTCTGTGGGCGGAAACATCTGCCTGTCCGCCACCTTGCTGGGTATCGTCTACAACGCGACCGGCTCCATCTGGCTGGGCATTCTGGCCGCGCTGGTCACCGGCACTGTCTGCGGCGCGCTGAACGGTCTGATCATGACCAAGTTCACAGAGCTGGCTCCCATGATCGTCACACTGGCTACCAACATCATTTACCGCGGATTGTCTGAAAGAATTCTGGGCGACGGTGCCACCGCGGGCATGTCCAAGGTGGATTGGTTCTCCAACCTTTACTACGGCCGTATCGGTGATGTTCCCTACATGTTCATCATCTTCTGCGTTCTGGCTCTGATCTTCGGTCTGGTCATGCACCGGACTGTCTTCGGCCGTCAGATGTTCGCCGTCGGTGCCAACAAAAAGGCTGCTCAGTATGCCGGTGTCAAGGTCCAGAAGATCCGCATGATCGTCTTCACCCTGACCGGTCTGGTCTGTGGCTTTGCCTCTGTGTTCTACTGCGCCAACCTGGGTTCTGTGAAGAGCAACGTGGCCGAAGGCTTTGAGCTGGAAGCCATCTCCATGTGCGTTCTGGGCGGCATTTCCACTGCCGGCGGCAAGGGCACCATGGTCGGTGCTGTGATCGCGATTTTCATTATCGGCCTGCTCCGCTACGGCCTTGGCCTCATCAACCTCAGCGGTCAGACCATCCGCATCATTCTTGGCGCGCTTTTGATTGCGGTGGTTCTTTATCCCACCATTCAGGAATCTATTAAGAACAGAAAAAGAATGGAAAAGTAATTTTTACCGGTATGTACGCGTAACGCGTTCATATAAAATCTGAAATCAAGAAAGGAAGAAAAAAATGAAGAAACTGTTTGCATTGCTGCTGGCTCTGGCTATGGTCCTGTCCATGGCTGCCTGCGCACCTGCCGCCCCCAAGACCACCACTTACGCAATCGTATGTAAGGACGCCTCCAACCCCTACATGGCCCGTATGGTCTCCGGCTTTAAGGATGCATGCACCGCTCTGGGTATCACTGCTATCGAAAAGTCTCCCGAAACCACCTCCGCTGATGACCAGATCACCATCATCAACGAGCTGGTTGCTCAGGGTGTTAAGGGCATCGCCATTGCTGCCAACGACGCTGCTGCTCTGAAGGGCGCTATCGAGCAGGCTAAGAAGAAGGGCGTTGTTGTTGTCACTCTGGACTCCGACACCGAAGGCTCCCAGATGTTCGTTAACCAGGCCGGTGTAACTGAGGTTGCTCAGGTTCTGGTCGACTCCGTTGCTGACATGTGCGGCGAAGACGGCGGCGAGTTCGCTATCCTGTCCGCTTCCTCCACTGCTACCAACCAGAACGCCTGGATCGCAGCTATGGAAGAGATCCTGAAGGACGAGAAGTATGCTAACCTGAAGCTGGTCGAGACCGTTTACGGCGACGACGAGTCCCAGAAGTCCACCGACGAAATGCAGAACCTGATGACCAAGTACCCCAACCTGGAAGTCGTTTGCTGCCCCACCACCGTTGGCATTCTGGCTGCCGCTAAGGTAGTTTCCGAGACCAAGGACTGCAACATCAAGGTTGCCGGTCTGGGCCTGCCCTCCGAAATGAAGGACTACGTCGGCGACGACAAGGTCTGCCCCTACATGTATCTGTGGAACCCCATTGACGTGGGCAACTGCGCTGCTTACATGATCAAGGCCATCGCTGACGGCAAGGTCGGCACTGTCGGCACCACCTTCACCGCTGACAACAAGGCCACCTACGAAGTCATGGCTGGTGACACCGCCGAGACTCAGATCATCGTCGGACCTCCCTTCGCATTCACCGGCGAGAACATTGCTGATTGGGCAAACGTTTACTAATTAGCAAAACAGCTTATATTCGTCCCTAAAACACAAAGGTAGGGCAGGCATGCCTGCCCTACCTTCTCTGCGTGTCAAAAAAGTATCAATTTCCAGAATCACAACTGCACAGCGTATATGAGGTGGTGTTCCTTTCTTGTTTCCGAACAAGAAAGGAACCAAAGAAGTCGGGATAGGGGAGGAACTGAGTTCATTGCTCCCCCATTCAAAGCCGTCCCTCCCCTATGTACCCCTCCCGCCCGCACTTTCGATGGTGCGGCATAGGTCTTCTGTTGTAATTGGATTTATGGCAGTGGGAAAGGATACAAAACCTAAGGAGATGGAAACAGAAGTGCAGTATGTTATGTACGGAACATAGGTTGTACGGTATATGCTTCCAGGTTTCGGTGTACGAATTCCCATACGAGCCATCTTACTGGCGGCGGGGGATTGTCAAGGGGGCGCTTTTGCTCGTAGCAATGGTTAAGGTATGATTGCCACCGGCAATCATTATATTAGAAGATTCGCTGCGCTCTGCAACACCCTTGACCCGGCTTCTTTCCTCCCTTTCTTGCCGGAACAAGAAAGGGAGCCCGCCGGGAGGCATACCGCAGTGGCAGCAA
>JAZURG010000001.1:0-5230 GCA_045606145.1 Faecousia sp. | reverse complement strand
CTTGCTGTTGTCTTCCTAAGACCGCTTGGCCTCCGACTTATATAACTAGTTCTTTAGGAATTAGTATAAACACAAGAAAGAGTGAAGTCTGTCGAAACTTGTCGGGAAAAGAAAAAAGAGGATCGGAAATCCGATCCTCATCAAGTAATCACTCAGTCAATGCTCGAATAGCATTCAGAATGCGCTTCTGATCTTTTTGCGGAAGGCGACCAATTCTTACAGAAAGTTCTGCCATAATACTCTCGTTTGCATGGTCAACACCATCTTCCAGAAGTGAATCTGCAGAAACGCCTAAGGCATTGGCGATGCGGACAAAGGTATCCAACTTGGGAGTCTTTACTCCTCGCTCAATAACACTCATATGGGTAGGACTAATATCCACAATCTCTGCAAGCTGTTCCTGTGTTAGATGTACCCGCTCCCGGGCGGCCTTGATTCTTGCTCCAATTGCAACTTTATCCATTATAACCCCTCCTTTTGGAACGAGTTTTCGTTCTGAAGTTAGTATATCCGGGGTTTATGAATAGTTACAGAAACCTATAGAACCATAAAAATTCGCTCTTTGGAACAACTGTGGAATTAGAAAAATGAGTCTAAAGAACAAGCAAGACGGTAGTTGCGTATGGTGCTGGATAGCACGTCGGGGGATGAGAAGATCAAGTTTCCGGTGAATATGAGTTGTGAATTGACAAAGAAATAAGGAAGCATTGCTTCCTTATTTCTTGTTCCCCATTATTTCACATACAGCCACCCAGGGTAAGAATAACCATTGTATGCTTATACCCCTTGTTCTTGTTACTGCATTCCATAACGATGTAATAGTCGCTATCACCCTCGGCCATTACAACAATACCCTGAGAATATGGAGTTTTCCAGAGTGGTTTAACACCGTAATAGGGAGCGACAACTTCGTTTGTCGGATTTGGAGCATCTAAATTAAAGCCATTTTCATACAACCATGCATGGTAGTTCTTAAGTGCCGGAGGTGCCCCCATTATTTGAAATGATGCCATTATCGCTGATTGAAATCCGATCTCCTTCTCGAGATCAATTACATACTTTTCCGTCGGATCAAGTACGTATTCATCCGCTGAGGTCTGTTGCAGTAAACTATCATTGAGGTTAATCTTCTTCATATGGCTCTCCTTTTTACTCGCTGTTTGGCCGTGTTCCAGCATAAGGCTGATTTTGAGATACAAATCTATCTACCTCAAGAAATGCTTTGCCTAGCTCATTTAAGCTAAGCACCATCATATACTCAGCGATTTCACCTGAATGGTCAAGGCTTCGCATCGGACTAAGCTTCTTGTGAAATTCTTCAAACGAATCACCTACAACTAACCATTCGTCGTCTTCTTCATCGTAGTAACAGTGCAAATCGCGCCAAAGATCCATGTCGCTTTCTTCGAAAAAATCGTCATCGGCAGAAAAATTTGCCCAGGGGAACAGTCGCGGAAAAACCTCGGTGTACGGCGTAAACGGGAACCAATATGGATACGAATATTTAGCGATACTCTTTCCGTCATCCACAATCAATTCTGTGTTACCTTTGCCACTACTCTTATTTACCCATTCTGTTGAATGCAGCTTGATGTCTCCGCCATCGCGGAGAATCTCCATAAATTTCTTCTGAGACAACAGGAAGTTATAATTTGCAATATGCTGTG
Organism: Faecousia sp.; assembly: GCA_045606145.1. Classification (GTDB taxonomy): domain Bacteria; phylum Bacillota; class Clostridia; order Oscillospirales; family Oscillospiraceae; genus Faecousia. The sequence continues at coordinate 3,563 of JAZURG010000001.1, read as the reverse complement.
GCAAATTCGAAAACGAAACAAGCTTTTCATGCGACTGTTCAGTTAAGAATACCTGCTTTATTGGGACTTTAACAAGGAAACCCTTTCCTGTTCCTCCGTTAGTTCTTTCTATGGTTTCGGTCGTCAACTTTTGCCAGATACACATATCGTCGTCCGGATTATACAGTACAACAATGCAAGGTAGGGAATTCTTAGTCCAATAGTTGTATTGTCTTTCGTTGATATCTCGGAAAATGACATACTCATCTTTTTGCTCTCTAAACCAACTTGGCCCAGACTTTATTTGTAGTGCGAGAAGTTGTTTGGATTCTCCAGTTGGTTCGGTTAACTCCATGTGTGCATCAATACCAATATCATTAATTGGTTGTTCCCGAAACAACCAACTATTACGTTCGGCAATTAGACCACAGTAATGTACTCCCTCTCGCTCAGTAAAACTTGCCATAATCCATCCTCTTTTCTACAGTAACGAATAATTTGCTTATAGTATATAAAAATCAAGGTTTAACTGCAACTTTAATAACCCCATCCAGCTTATTTTCAAAGAGGTGATAAGCCTCCTCGATGTCTTCCAGTTTGAAGTGGTGGGTGATCAGGGGAGTGGTATCGATTTTGCCTGCTTCGATGAGTGCGAGAATTTCGGCGCAGTCGCAGCCGTCGACACCGCCGGTTTTGAAGATCAGGTTCTTGCCGTACATATCCGGCAGGGGCAGGGTCTGGGCTTCATCATAGAGGGCCACCACGGTGACAATGGCATTGGGCCGAGCACATTCCCAGGCTAGGCGGAAGGTATCCTTGGCGCCTGCCACTTCCAGTACCACATCGGCACCGCCGTGAACGGAATTAGCGAGGGTGAAGGCTTTGCAGTTTTCCGGCTGGCAGACCAGCACATCGGGATAATGCTCCCGGACGAAGGCAATGCGGGCCGGGTCTTTTTCGCAGACGATGATGCGCTTGGGAGCTTTCAGAATAACGCACAGCAGGGTGCAGATACCCGTGGGGCCTGCGCCGATGATGAGGACGGTGTCTTCCTCGGTGATTTCGGAAATCCGGGCGGCCCAGAAGCCGGTGGCCAGCACATCGCCCACGAAGAGGGCCTGCTCGTCAGTGACGGAATCGGGGATCTTGTTCAGGCTCTGATCCGCATAGGGCACCCGGACGAACTCCGCCTGTCCGCCGTCGATGCGGCATCCCAGCGCCCAGCCGCCGTTGGGATCGGTGCAGTTATTCACATAGCCGTGCTGGCAGAAGAAACACTCGCCGCAGAAGGTCTCCACATTCACCGTCACCCGGTCACCGGGCTTCACAGTGGTGACTGCGGAACCCACAGATTCCACCACACCCACCATCTCATGGCCCACCGTAATACCGGGAACCGCCCGGGGCACAGAGCCATGCTTGATGTGCAGGTCACTGGTACAAATACTACCCAAAGTCACCCGCACAACCGCATCCCGTGGATCCAAAATCTCCGGCTTGGGCTTGTCCAGAAGGGCAAATTTACTGTGTTCGATGTAGGTTAAGGCTTTCACGGGAGTACCTCCTATTGGCTTTGGGTTTATTATAGCGCAAGATACAACGCGAAGCAAATAAATGAGTGATAAAAATGATTTTTCCCTATTGACTTGCCCCAGGGACAATGTTGTAAAATGTGAATTGTTAGGAGGTGGTAATTTGGGCTATCAAGTAAAATGGGTTGAGGAACATCTAGGTGTAACACGTAAGGCACTCCGCATTTACGAAGAAAAGGGATTGATGCCTGCCAATGAGGGTGGTCAGTACCGGTGCTATGATGAGGACGATATCGACCGCATCTGGGCAATCAAGGTCTTTCAAGGTATGGGTTACACGCTAAACGAGATTGTAGACATCGTCTGTGCTGCTAGCAGCGAGAACTTCGACTTTCAGGATTCTATTAGTCAGAAGGTAATAAGCCTGGAGGCGAAGAAAGCTGAAGTCGAACGTCACCTGGGGTATGCCAAGATGATACAGCTGACTGGTCGATTCCCATCCCGCCCCAAGGAGATGGGAAGTGTGACATTCGATGCCTTTCATGAAAAAGCCCTTGAGGACTGGAACGTACACAGCGACCCAAGAGCAGAAACTATGCAATTCCTGGTGGAACAACTTCTGGAACAGCCTGAAGAGTCGTGGGGAGAGTCCGATCTTGGAAGAATGCTTCAAGCCCTCTTAGACTTTGGAATGAACAGGGCTGCACTGGAAGCGACGTCGGGATTAGATATTCTGCAAAAAGCAATTATTACTCGATCGAACCAGGGCGCAGATTCGGCAGAAGTTCAGCTTCTTGTAAAGCTTCTTTACGAACAAGTACAGGAACTCGCTGGAGAAGAAGCAATGACCCCTCAGCAATTCGGTCGTTTGTACTCTTCTAGCCTTATGGAAGGTCAAATTGGGCAGACAAATCGACAAAAATATGGCACTGACGGCTGCGCTTTTCTAGCGGATGCAATTGCCATTTTTGGTGGGTACAAGAATTACGAGGATATTATGTAACGGGAGGAATCAATATGGCAAATACAAGAGAACAGCAAATTCAGGCGCTTCTGGATGGCGTAGGAAAAGCCGGACCGGAATTGACCCACGGCCTTAGTGAACTGGGTGGCGGCAAAATGTCTAATGGCCTAGTTGAACTTTGGAAAGCTGGCCAGCACAATGGTGTGGTAAAGGGTGCTACCATCACGACCCTAGTATTCTCCGCCGCTATTGGAGGATACATTCTTATTAAAAATGTCATCGAAGACAGAGAAATGAAGAAAGCACTGGCGGAACTCCAGGACTCCACAGCTAATCACGCTACTGATGATGAAAGCCTTACCTCAGATGTGGAATTTCAAAACGATACCTTGGTTTAGCTAGCGCTTGATGAAGAGTAAAGACTTAGCCCAAATAAAAAAGACAGAGCGGAATGGAGGAAAAAAGTATGCCTTATAATTGTAAGGGAGATTTATACAAAAGAGAAATTGTTCATTTGCTACAGAATATGGGGTTCGATGTTAAAAACGTAAATGCCCTAAACAAAATCATGGAGAAGATGGGATTGTTGGTCCATTATGGTAACGGATGGGGAACCACTGATTTAGGGGCCAAATTCTCGATGTGGCATAAAGGAGCAATAAATTCTGATGCATGGCATCCAGAAGTTGTCGATGAGATTGCTAAGTTTTTGAAAAACAAATAATGTTCCACACAGAGCATACACAGGAAAAATTCAGCTACGAATCATAGAGATTTCTGTGAGAATATGCCCTAAAAATTACATAGTAAAAAAGTTCCGAAAACATCGAGTTTTCGGAACTTTTTAATACAAATTGAAAGGAGAAATAACATCATGTACAACCATTCAAGAGGTCCTTAAAACGCAATGGACTAGCTGCTACCTAAATGGACAGAATGGAAATAATGGACGAAAAATGGCCGGTTTTGGAGTGAAAATGATTCTTGTCGGATTCTTGTTGCAGTGTTTCGACATATTTTGCTGTTTCGACCTTGTTGAAAATAGTCAGAATTTAGGTGTAAAAACTGGTAAAAACAACAAGAAAAAC